>NZ_JAVRHI010000065.1:0-11512 GCF_034105845.1 Streptomyces sp. CRN 30
GCAGCCCGCCCCCCCCGGAAGCCCGCCCCCGCGACCACGCGCCGTGCCGCTCAGCTCGCCAGCAGTACCGCCCCGCACGCCGCGACCGCGACCGTGCACAGGGCTGCGGCCGCCGCGTACCGGGGTGGCAGGGCCGGGGGCCGGTTCGTGGCCGAGAGGACGCGGATGCGGCGGTGGGCGAGTGTCAGGGTGACCAGCCACAGGCCGCAGCAGAGCGCGCCCGCGACGACGGAGACGGCCGAGGCGCCGCTGTGCAGCGCGGTCCGCGCGGCGAGTACCGCGGCGACGGCGCCGGACAGGGTGGTGCGCCGCCAGGCCAGCCTCGTCCGCTCGGGCTGCAACCCCGGATCGCGGCCGGTGACGGGGGAGCCCGGGGCGGCACTCACCCTTCCCACCCCACCAGCACCACCAGAACCATCGCGACGGCCACGACGGCGACCACGACACCGAGCAGGGCGGGGAAGCGCGAGACCGGCAGATCCTCCCCGCGCCGCATCGCCCGCTCGCACCGCACCCAGTGGTTGACGGCCCGCAGGGCGCACAGCACACCCGACACCAGCAGCGCCAGGGCGAGCCCGACCCGCCACCCCCACCGCAGGCCGGGCAGGAACTGATCGACGGCGAACCCGCCGCCGATCAGGGCGAGGGCGGTGCGCAGCCAGGCCAGAAAGGTCCGTTCGTTCGCCAGCGAGAACCGGTAGTCGGGCGTCCCGCCCTCCCGCCGCACCGCGTCGGGCGCGAACCACAGCCGTACGTTCCGTGCAAAGTCGATCACCCGGCCGACACTATCCGCCGGCCCCGGAACGCGGAGCGAGCCCGCTCACGCCTCCCGCGCCACGAGCCGCTCGTACGCCGCCAGCCCGTCCGGCACCCACTCCCACTCGCCCAGCCGCCGCTCCAGCTCCTCCTCGGTCAGGAACGCGTGCCAGGCCACCTCCTCCACCTGTGGCCGCACCGGCAGCTCGCACCGCACCTCGTACACCGCCGACCACCACGTACGCCCGCCACCGCCGTCGTACAGGAACGTGAACAGGTGCCGCGGGCGCGGCAGCCCGCTCACCCCCAGTTCCTCCTCGGCCTCCCGCAGGGCCGCGTCGTCGTAGGACTCGCCCGCGCCGACCACCCCGCCGACGAACATGTCGTACAGGGAGGGGAAGACCAGCTTCTCCGCCGTGCGGCGGTGCACGAAGACGCGCCCCTCCGCGTCCCGGGCCCGCACGAACACACAGCGGTGCCGCAGCCCCTCGGCGTACACCCGCCCGCGCGGTGCCCGGCCGACCACCCGGTCCTGCTCGTCGACGACGTCGAGGATCTCGTCCGCAGCGCTCATGCGCCCATCCAAGCAAAGAGCGCGGAGAGCGGCACGCGCCCGCCGCTCCCCCCACCGCGCGCTCCGCACAACTACCCTGAAAACAAGGCAAGTTGACGCGTGTAACGCCACGAACCCGCTTGACGGCACACCTGTGCGCCCGCTTTGCTGGGCTTGATCCGGTCATGGCATCACGGCCATCGACACCCGCCGCGTCGCACGAGGAAGTCCCCGCGGTGCCACCATCCCCACCCCCCTCCGGCCCCGCGGACGCGGCCGGGACCTTCGACGAGGCACTCGACGACGCCGAACTCGTCTGCGCCCGCGCCGCCCTGGCCGGGGGCCGCTGGCAGACCGCCCGGTCCCTGCTCGCCCACACCGGCGACGACTGGGACCGCCGCGGCCACCGCGTGACCGTCCTCGCCCGCGAGCCGTGCGCCGCCGCGCTGGCCCGCGACTGGCTCCTCACCGAACCCGGCTCCGCCGACGCCCACGTCCTGCTCGCGCTGGCCCTCGTCCGCGCCGCCCTGCGCGGCGGCGCGGACCCGGAGACGGCCCGGGACGCCTGCCGCACGGCCGCCGAACAGGCCCCGGCCGACCCCACCCCCTGGCTCGGCACCCTCATGCTGGAGCGGGTGTCCGGCACCGACAAGGAGGCCGTCTACGCCTTCGAGGAGGTCCGCGGCCGGTACGCCGACCACCACCACGCCCACCACCTGATCGTCGCCCGCCTCGCCGAGCGCCGCGCCGACGCGGGACCCGACCCGCTGCACGAGGTGTACGAGTTCGCCGACCGGGCCGCCGCGACGGCCCCCGCCGACTCGCCGCTGGCCGTCCTGCCCGTCGTCGCGCACACCGAGCGCCACCGCGTGCTGGCCGCCGCCGGACACGGGTCCGCCGACCCGGCCGCCCGTGGCCACTGGAGCGGCCAGCGCGCCGCCCTGGTGCTGCGGGCCGCCTTCGACTGGTGGCTGGAGTGGGAACAGGACGGCCACCCCCGCGGCCCGATCGACCTCAACTTCCTCGCCCACGCCGCCTCCCGCGCGGGCCACGGCGCCGAGGCCGCCGCCCTCTTCCGGCGCATCGGCGACCACGTCACGCCCCAACCGTGGTCCTACTCCGGCCATGACCCCCGTACCGCCTTCGCCGCCGCACGCGCCGCCGCCCTCGGCCCATGGAACTGAGCGCCGCCACCCCTGGCCCCGACGGCACCCCGGGTGCTCGAATGGGACGGTGAACTCCGGACCCTCCGAGGAACGGGGCGCGCCCGTCGGCCGCCGCGTCGTCCTCGGCACCCTCGGGCTGGGCGCCCTCGGCGTCGTCGCCGCCCCGGCCCTGCAACGCGGCCTCGAATCCTTCCTCGGCGGCGCGGCCGACAAGGACCCCACCGGCCTGACCGGCCTGCTCCCCAACGGCGGCGGCTTCCGCTACTACTCCGTCGCCTCCTCCGTACCGCACAAGGACGACCGCTCCTACCGCCTCACTGTCGACGGCCTCGTCGACAGGCCCGCCTCCTACACCCTCGCCGACCTGCGGGCACTGCCGCAGACCCGGCTCGTCCGCGACGTCCAGTGCGTCACCGGCTGGCGGGTGCCGGACACCGCCTTCGAGGGCGTACGTCTCTCCCGCGTCCTGGCCGCCGCCGGAATCCGCCCGAAGGCCCGCGCCGTACGGTTCACCTGCTTCGACGGCACCTACAGCGAGAGCCTCACCCTCGACCAGGCCCGCCGCGACGACGTCCTGGTCACCCTGCGGATGGACGACGAGGACCTCGGCCACGCCCACGGCGGCCCGGTCCGCCTCTATGTCGCCCCCATGTACTTCTACAAATCCGCCAAGTGGCTCTCCGGCATCACCGTCACCGAGGACGTCCGGCCGGGCTACTGGGAGGAACGCGGCTACGACATCGACGCCTGGGTCGGCCGCTCGAACGGACGGGACGATGACCCCACCGCCTGACCCCACGGCCACCGTCCGCCGGTTCACCCCCGCCGAGCGCTGGACGCACCGCACGACCGCCGCCCTGATGGGCGTCTGCGTCCTCACCGCCGCCTGCCTCTACGTCCCCCAGCTCGCCGAACTCGTCGGCCGCCGCGCCCTCGTGGTCACCCTGCACCGCTGGACCGGTCTCCTCCTGCCCGTCCCCGTCCTGGCCGGACTCGCCTCCCGCGCCCTCCGCGCCGACCTCGGCCGCCTCAACCGCTTCGGCCCCCACGACCGCCGCTGGCTGCGTGCCGCGCTCCGCCGCGACCGGCGGCCGGGCGCTCGCCCCGCCGCCAAGTTCAACGCCGGGCAGAAGCTGTACGCGTCCTGGGCCGCCGGCGCGACCCTCGTGATGCTCGGCACCGGCCTGCTGATGTGGTTCACGCACCTCGCGCCGCTGCGCTGGCGGACCGGCGCGACCTTCGTCCACGACTGGCTGGCCCTCACCCTCGGCATCGTCCTCGCCGGGCACATCGGCATGGCGCTCGGCGACCCCGAGGCCCGCCGGGGCATGCGGACCGGCGAGGTGGCCCGCTGGTGGGCCGAGGCCCGCCACCCGCTCTGGCGGCCCGACAAGGACGTACGGCCGGACACGCACGTACGGCCCGACACGGACGTACGGCCGGACACGGACGTACGGCCCGAGGCCCCGGCGGGAACCGGGGCCTCGGGCCGTACACGGGGTGACGCGGGCGCGGACCTACAGGACCAGTGAGACCAGCAGGACCAGCGCTCCGGCGACCACCGAGATGATCGTCTCCATCACCGACCAGGTCTTCAGCGTCTGGCCGACGTTCAGCCCGAAGTACTCCTTCACCAGCCAGAAGCCGGCGTCGTTGACGTGGCTGAAGAAGACCGAACCGGCGCCGATGGCCAGCACCAGCAGAGCCGCGTGCGTCGTCGACATGTCGGCCGCCAGCGGCGCGACCAGACCGGCCGCCGAGACGGTCGCCACGGTCGCCGAACCGGTCGCGAGGCGGATCACCACCGCGATCAGCCAGCCGAGCAGCAGCGCCGGGATCGACCAGTCCTCGGAGATGTCCAGGACCATCTGGCCCACACCGGAGTCGATGAGGGTCTGCTTGAAGCCACCGCCCGCGCCGACGATCAGCAGGATGCCCGCGATCGGCGCCAGGCCCTTCTCGATCAGCCCGGAGACGCGCTCCTTGCCGAACCCGGCGGGCCGCAGCAGCGTGAAGATGCCCACGAGCACGGCGACGAGCAGGGCGATCATCGGGGAGCCGATGACGTCGAAGACCCGCTGCACCAGGTGGTCGGCGTCGTCGACGATGATGTCGACCAGCGCCTTGGCCAGCATCAGCACGACCGGCAGCAGGATCGTCACCAGGGTGGCAACGAAGCTGGGACGCTTCTGGAGGTCCTCCGAGGCGCGCTGCGGGATCATCCGCTCCGGCGCCGGGACGTCCACCCAGCGGGCGGCGAACTTCGAGAAGACCGGACCCGCGATGATCACCGTCGGAACGGCGATCAGGACACCCAGCGCCAGGGTCACGCCGAGGTTGGCGCCGACCGCGTCGATCGCGACCAGCGGACCGGGGTGCGGCGGCACCAGGCCGTGCATCACGGACAGACCGGCCAGCGCCGGGATGCCGATCCGCATCAGCGAGAAGTTGCCGCGCTTGGCGACCATCAGGACGACCGGGATCAGCAGGACGATGCCGACCTCGAAGAAGAGCGGCAGCCCGACGACCGAGGCGATCAGCACCATCGTCCACGGCATCGAGCGCTTGCTCGCCCTGCCGAGGATCGTGTCCACGATCTGGTCCGCGCCGCCGGAGTCGGCGAGCATCTTGCCGAGGATCGCGCCGAGCGCGATCAGGACGCCCACGCCGGCGACGGTCGAGCCGAGCCCGGCGGTGAAACTGGTGATGACCTTGTCCAGCGGCGCCCCGGCGAACGCGCCGAGCGCGAGCGAGCCGATGGTCAACGCCAGGAAGGCGTGCAGCTTGAACTTGGTGATGAGCAGGACGATGACGGCGATGCCCAGCAGCACGGCGATGCCCAGCTGGGCGTGGCCGGCCGAGGTGATCGGCTCGACGGTGTCCGCTGCCAGCATCTCGACGCTGAGTCTGGTCACGGTGATTCCTTGCGAATGGTGGGGAAGTGAGGGTGGTTACGCGGGCTCGGGGAGCGCCCGCAGCGAGTCCGCCGCCCGTGAGGCGATCTCCTCGGGACCGCCGGCGACGTCCACGGCGACCCCGGCCTCGTCCGCCTGGAGCGGCTGGAGCGTGGCGAACTGCGAGTCGAGCAGAGCGGTCGGCATGAAGTGACCCGCGCGGTGCGACATCCGGTCCGCGATCAGCTCGCGGCTGCCCGTCAGGTGCACGAAGACGACACCGGGAGCGGCGGCCCGCAGCCGGTCGCGGTACGACCGCTTCAGCGCCGAGCAGCTGACCACCCCGCCGAGTCCGGCCCGGCCGTGCGCCCACTCGCCGATGGCGTCCAGCCAGGGCCACCGGTCGTCGTCGTCGAGCGGGGTACCGGCCGACATCTTGGCGATGTTGGCCGGCGGGTGGAAGTCGTCGCCCTCGGCGTAGGGAACGCCGAGGCGGGCGGCGAGCAGGGGACCGATGGTGGTCTTCCCGGTGCCCGCCACGCCCATGACCACGACGACATGGGGAGTCTGCGGTTGCTGCATCGTGCTCTCGCTGTCTGCTGTCTTCGTCGACACGTGATGTCGACGCAACTGAAACCTATTACGTCCTACTAATTCAAGAGGGTGTGACATATAAGTCTGACTTTTTCTTCCCGTGACCCGGCACGTACGCTGAGTGCATGAGCGCAACCGGCCGGGGTCTGCACGGCCACGTACTGGACACCCTCGGCCCCGCCATCACAGCAGGCGACTACCCCGCGGGCAGCGTCCTGCGCACCGACGAACTGGCGCAGCGCTTCGATGTGTCCCGCTCCGTGATGCGCGAGGCCGTCCGGGTCCTGGAGTCCATGCACCTGGTCGAGTCCCGCCGCCGCGTCGGAGTCACCGTCCAGCCCGAACGCGAGTGGAACGTCTACGACCCCCAGGTCATCCGCTGGCGGCTGGCCGGCACCGACCGGCCGCGCCAGCTGCGCTCGCTCACCGTGCTGCGCTCGGCCGTGGAACCCGTGGCCGCGGGCCTCGCCGCCCGCAACGCCACCGCCGCGCAGTGCGCCGAACTGACCGAGTGCGCCCTCGGCATGGTCGCCAACTCCAGCGGTCACCGGCTGGAGCAGTACCTCTTCCACGACGTGGCCTTCCACCGCGTCGTCCTCAACGCCTCGGGCAACGAGATGTTCGCCCGCCTCGGCGACGTCGTCGCGGAGGTCCTCACCGGCCGCACCCAGCACGACGTGATGTTCGAGGACCCCGACCCGGCCGCCGTCACCCTGCACGTCCGCCTTGCCGAGGCCGTGCGCGAGCGCGACGCCGCCCGCGCGGAGTCGCTCACCCGCGAGATCACCGCCGGCGCCCTCCAGGAACTGGACATCCTGGCGCCGTAGCGGCGCCGCTACGCCTCGGGGAAGGTCCCGTCCACGTACACCCACGCCCCGTCGATCCGCTGGAAGCGGCTGTGCTCGTGCAGCGACCCGCCCCGGTAGGACGCCCGGAAGGTCACCGTGCCGGTGGAGTGGAAGGCGGAGCCGTCCGTGCGGTCCAGGATCTCCAGACCGGTCCACCGCGTCCCCGGGTCGAGGTCGAGCCGGGCGGGCCGGGTGCGCGGATGCCAGGTGCGCAGCAGATACCCCGCGTCCAGCCGGGTGAAGGCGCTGTAGCGGGACCGCATCAGCGCCTCGGCGGTCGGCGCGGCGGCGGCATCGGAGTGGAAGCGGCCGCAGCACGTCTCGTACGGCCCGGACAGCCCGCACGGGCAGGAACGCGTGGTCATGGCCACCATTGTGCGGCAACGCGTGAGGGCCGTGACCTCACGGTCACGGCCCTCACGTCCTGTGTGTCCGAGGGGGGACTTGAACCCCCACGCCCGATAAAGGGCACTAGCACCTCAAGCTAGCGCGTCTGCCATTCCGCCACCCGGACAAGGTGTCTGTCGTGCGGGCTCTGCCCGCGGCGACGTCGTAAACATTACCAGGCTTCCGGGGGTGCCCGATCACCCCCTGTTCACCCCCGCGCCCCGCGTGAACGGCGTGTGACGGGCCGGGACCGGTCTTGGGCCTCCCCCGCGCGGGGGAGGAGTATGAGGGGGACCCACCAGCAGTGACAGCGGGAGGAAGCACGTGAGCGACTCGGGCACGACCGGAAACGTCGCCGGCGAGGACGAGGTCGTCGACCTCTGCCGTGACCTCATCCGGATCGACACCAGCAACTACGGCGACCACTCCGGACCGGGTGAGCGCAAGGCCGCCGAGTACGTCGCGGAGAAGCTCGCCGAGGTCGGACTCGAACCGAAGATCTTCGAGTCCCACCCCGGACGCGCCTCCACGGTCGCCCGGATCGAGGGCGAGGACCCGTCCCGGCCCGCGCTGCTCATCCACGGCCACACCGACGTCGTCCCGGCCAACGCCGACGACTGGACCCACCACCCGTTCTCCGGCGAGGTCGCCGACGGGTGCGTGTGGGGCCGCGGCGCCGTCGACATGAAGGACATGGACGCGATGACCCTGGCGGTCGTCCGCGACCGGCTGCGCAGCGGACGCAAGCCCCCGCGCGACATCGTCCTGGCCTTCCTCGCCGACGAGGAGGCCGGCGGCACCTACGGCGCCCGGTACCTCGTCGACCACCACCGCGACCTCTTCGAGGGCGTCACGGAGGCGATCAGCGAGGTCGGCGGCTTCTCCTTCACCGTGAGCGAGCAGCGCCGGCTCTACCTCGTCCAGACGGCCGAGAAGGGCATGCACTGGATGAAGCTGACCGTGGCCGGCACCGCCGGGCACGGCTCGATGATCCACCGCGACAACGCCATCACCGAGCTGTCCGAGGCCGTCGCGCGCCTCGGACGACACGAGTTCCCGATCCGGGTCACCAAGACCACCCGGGCCTTCCTCGACGAGCTCGGCGACGCGATGGGCATCGAGCTGGACGCCGACGACATGGAGTCCACGCTGGCCAGGCTCGGCGGCATCGCCAAGCTGATCGGCGCCACCCTGCGCAACACCGCCAACCCCACCCAGCTGGGCGCCGGTTACAAGGTCAACGTCATCCCCGGCGAGGCCACCGCGCACGTCGACGGGCGGTTCCTGCCCGGCCACGAGGAGGAGTTCCTCGCCGACCTCGACCGCATCCTCGGCCCGAACGTCCGCCGCGAGGACGTCCACTCGGACAAGGCCGTCGAGACCACCTTCGACGGTCCGCTCGTCGCCGCCATGCAGTCCGCGCTGGTCGCGGAGGACCCGGCGGCCAAGGCGATCCCGTACATGCTCTCCGGCGGTACGGACGCCAAGTCCTTCGACGACCTGGGCATCCGGGGCTTCGGCTTCGCCCCGCTGAAGCTGCCGCCGGAGCTGGACTTCGCCGGCATGTTCCACGGCGTGGACGAGCGCGTGCCGGTGGACGGCCTGCGGTTCGGCGTCCGCGTCCTGGACCGCTTCATCGACGCGTCCTGACGTGTCATGGCGCGGCGTGATGTCCCGGTTCGGGCAGCTGAAACGACACTCCGTTAATCGGCCGGGCGTACGGGGCTCAACCGGGAAGGGTGAATGCGACCATACGCTCGTAGCCTGATTACTCCCTCCTCGTTACTGGTCATGTGATCCGCATTTTGGATCGCGCTTGCCAACTAGGAGGAATAATGCTCAAGAAGGTCGTCGCCGCCGCCGCTGCCACCGGTGGTCTGGTTCTCGCGGGTGCGGGCCTGGCCGTCGCCGACTCCGGTGCCCAGGGTGCGGCCGTGCACTCCCCGGGTGTCGTTTCCGGCAACGTCGTCCAGGTGCCGGTCCACGTCCCGGTGAACGTGTGCGGCAACACGGTCAACGTGATCGGTCTGCTGAACCCCGCCTTCGGCAACACCTGCATCAACAAGTGACGTTGTGCCTCGCCCGCTGAAGGGCTGAGCCCTCTTCCGGAGGGCTGAGTCCGCAGGGCCTGAGCCCGTCGGCCCCGGAGCGCACGCCGTGCGCTCCGGGGCCGACCGGCCTTACGGAACGAACGCTCCGCACACTTCGCATACGTCGGCACAAGGTCGAAGGCAGGGAAATCAGCACATGCGACAGGTCACCCGCAAGGGCCTGATGACGATGGCGGCGGCCACCGGTGTGATCGCCGCCGCGAGCGGCACCGCCCACGCGACGGGCGCCGGCGCCCAGGGCTCCGCCACGGGGTCGCCCGGCGTGCTCTCCGGCAACTCGGTGCAGGCGCCGGTGCACGCGCCCGTGAACATCTGCGGCAACACGGTCACCGTCATCGGCGGCCTCAACCCGTCCGTGGGCAACGCCTGCGCCAACCAGGGGGGCGGCGGCCACGGGCACTCCGGCGGCGGCGCGCACGCCGACGGCCACGCCACCGACTCGCCCGGCGTCGGCTCCGGCAACCACGTCCAGGCGCCCGTCCACGTCCCGGTGAACGTCTGCGGCAACTCCGTGAACGTCGTCGGCGTCGGCAACCCCGCCTTCGGCAACGACTGCGGCCAGGAGGGGGGCGGCCACCCGACGGACCCGACGGACCCGCCGGGGGGACCGGGAGAGCCGGGGCACCCGGGGGACCCCGGGGATCCTGGTGACCCGGGCGATCCTGGTGATCCGGGTGACCCCGGGGATCCGGGTGACCCCGGTGAGCCCGGTGACCCCGGTGAGCCCGGTGACCCGGGCGACCCCGGTGAGCCTGGTGACCCGGGCGATCCTGGTGACCCCGGCACCCCCGAGGAGCCCGGCAACCCTGAGGAGCCCGGAAACCCCGAGGAGCCCGGCAACCCCGGTGAACCCGGCGTTCCTGGTGAGCCGAGCACTCCGCCCACCGGCGGCGGCGAGACTCCCGGCGGCCCCGGTGACCAGGACGGCGGCGTGTCCGTCACCGGCCCCGTGGGCGACGCCCAGCTCGCCGAGACCGGCAGCGGCCTGCCGCTCGGCTTCGCCCTGCCGGCCGGCGCGGGCGCGCTGCTCGCGGGCGCGGTGCTGTACCGCAGGGCGCGCGCCTCGATGTGACGCGCCCCGCGCGTAACCGGCGTATCTCGCGTACCGCGCGCCTCTGGCGTGAACGGAGCGGGCCCCGCACCGGCGGGGCCCGCTCCGTCTCCGCGACAACCGGCCCGATCCGGCTCACCAGGTGGCGCGCACCTGTCGGATGATCCGCCGCCGCAGCCGCACCCTGCGGCTGCCGTCGCGCAGCAGGCTCAGGCGGTACAACTCCCAGTGTCCGTACTCGGCGTGGTCCGTCAGCAGACGCGTCGTCTCCTTGCGGGAGACCCCGCGCGGGACGTACACGTCGACAAATTCGTATTCCGGCATCGCATCTATTGTGCGGGCTGGGGCCCGGTACGGATAGCGTCTGCTGTATGTCTGATGCTGTGCAGCCCACCGCTGCCGAGGTACGCGCCGCCGCCGAGGCGGTCAAGACCGCGCTCGATCGTCACCTGGCCGCGGTCGAACGACGGACCGGAGACGACGACCCGGCCGTCTACGAGGCGTTCAACCAGGTGGCGGCGGCCGCCGAGGCGTACGACGAGCTGCTCTACGACCGCTACGACGAGGTCACCCCCTTCGAGATCCCCGCGGCGGAGGACGCCCTGCCGCCGTACACGGGCCCCGAGGAACCCAACGCGCTCAGCGTGCTGATCCGCCGTGACTACGCCGTGGTGGAGCCGCAGCGGCTGCTGGCACAGGCCCGCCGGGTCGAGGCCGCGGACGACGAGCGCGCCGCGGGCACGGGTGCCTCCGGCACGGTGCACGGCGCGCTGGGCCTGCTGTTCGGCGAGTTCGAACCGGACGAGGTCGCCTCCCGGCACAAGGAGTTCGGCCTGGAGGAGGGCGACTCCACGCTCTGGGTGACGGCCGCCGACGAACCGGCCGAGGCCGGCGAATGGCTGGAGGCACCCTTCGAACAGGTCGACCCCCAGCGGGTGGTGTGCCGCTTCGACGTCAGCTCCGTCTTCGACGACGAGGCCGACGACGACCTGGACGACGACCTCGACTCGGACCTCGACGCGGACCTGGACGAGGTGGACCGGGTGGACGACGAGGACGACGAGGGCGAAGGGGACGAAGAGGACGAGGACCTGGAGCGGCTCGACGCCGACCGCTGAACCGGCCGTGGGGGGGGGGGGGGGGGGGGGGGGG
>NZ_JAVRHI010000066.1:0-6574 GCF_034105845.1 Streptomyces sp. CRN 30
ACCGACTCGACTCGCGTCCGCCATTTCGGGCAACGCGGGTCAAGGTGCAGAATTTAGAGGAAAGAACCGAGAAGGTTCGGTTCTCCCGAGGAGGCCGCTCATGACCGCTCGCACCCCTGATGCCGAGCCGCTGCTGACCCCCGCCGAGGTCGCCACCATGTTCCGCGTCGACCCGAAGACGGTCACGCGCTGGGCGAAGGCCGGCAAGCTCACGTCGATCCGCACGCTCGGCGGACACCGCCGCTACCGCGAGGCCGAGGTGCGCGCACTGCTCGCGGGCATCCCGCAGCAGCGCAGCGAGGCCTGAAACACCGCATAACCGGGCACAACGGCAGGTCCCCCAACCTGTCGGACCGCCCACCCACAGCTCCACACGGCACGGGGATCTGCCCCAACAGAACCTCATCGTCATCTGTGTCGTCGATCGCGCTGGACTCCGCCGGGTCCAGCGCGATCTTTTTTGTGCCTGCCGGCGCGGTGTCCGCGGGGGAACGTGCCTGATCGCGGCTGTCTGTGAGTGCCCTTGTCGGAGTCTGGGCAGGGCTGTCGGATCATCTGTGAACATCCCCGAGAGCCAGTGCAATTGCACATATTAAATTGACCGGTTGTAGGAGAGGAGTAAGTGCCACCGTTTCAGATCGGATTATGGTGACACCCGTCACATGCCGGTTGGGTTGTTGACTGCGACACGAGTGCGCTATTGGGGGGTTGCGTGGCCATCGGCCCCCGGGAGTAAGGGTGTTGGCGCCGGCGGTCCGCTCATGCGCCGGGCGCGCGTTCGCTCTCCCTGGCCGTCTGACGGCCTGTCGGGGGCTGGGGGGAGGAATCCATCGCCAGGCGCAGCAGACGGTGGCAGACCGGGCAGTGGCGCGTTCGGTGACGGTAGGACGACGCGGCCGACAGATGCGCGCGGAGCAACGCCCGGATCTCGTGCCTCGCTGTCGCCGCCATGCCCCACCTCCGAAGGGCCGCACGGGGAGTGGGGCCCTGCCTCCGGAGTACCGACCCGGGAGGACGGCGTCAAGAGCGCCTCGGGCGTGCGGGGGCACGCGGACATGAAAAGGCCCGCACCAACTGGTGCGGGCCTTCATCTCTGTGCGGTCCTGACGGGATTTGCTGTGTCGGATCGCGGCTGCGCCGCGGGCGCGGCCTCCACCTTGACAGGGTGGCGAGCGCGGGCGGTGCCGGAGGCTGTCACGGCGAAGGCCCGCACCAACTGATGCGGGCCTTCATCTCTGTGCGGTCCTGACGGGATTTGAACCCGCGGCCTCCACCTTGACAGGGTGGCGAGCACTCCAAGCTGCTCCACAGGACCAGGTTTGCGGCGCTTGTTCCGCTCTTGCGCTGCGAGATGAGACTGTACAGGAGGGTGAGTGTCCTGGTCGAACTCACCCTCCGTACAGGCTCCGTCACGGCGCCGCCGCGTCGATCGCCTTCACGATCCGCTTGTCGGAGACGGGGTACGCCGTGCCCAGCGCGTGCGCGAAGTAGCTGACCCGCAGCTCCTCGATCATCCAGCGGATGTCCAGGACCGACTGCGGGACGGGCCGCCCCCGCGGCAGCTGCTCAAGGAGCCACGCGTACTCGTCCCGCATCTCGTGCACCTTCTCCATGCGGGACGTGTCCCGCTGCGCGTTGGCCGGCATCTGCTGCAGCCGCCGGTCGACCGCGATCAGGTAGCGCATGAGGTCGGGCAGGCGCCGGATGCCCGCGTCCGTCACGAAGCCCGGCTTCACGAGGGCGTCGACCTGCCCGCGCACGTCCTGGAGGTTGGCGAGCAGCACGGCGCTCCGTACGCCCTTCAGGCGCCGTTCGGCGGCCTGCCAGGCGGCGAGGACCTGCTGCACCTGCCCGACCGTGCGGACGGTCGTGTCGACGATCTCCGCGCGGACCTTGTCGTAGAGCTTCCGGTAGGACTCCTCGTCCCACGCCGGCCCGCCGAAGTCGGCCATCAGCTTGTCGGCGGCGGCCATCGCGCAGTCGTCGAAGAGCGCCTGGATCGACCCGTGCGGGTTGGCCGAGAGGCCCAGCTTCTGCTGGTTGCTGAGCTTCTCGGACGCGAACTTCGCCGGGTTGACCGGGATGTTGCGCAGAATCAGCCGGCGCGTGCCCTTCCACATCGCCTGCGCCTGCTCGGCCTCGCTGTCGAAGAGCCGCACGGAGACGGTGTCGCCGTCGTCGACGAGCGCCGGGTACGCCTTGACCGGCTGCCCGGCGCGGCGCGTCTCGAAGACGCGACTCAGCGTGCCGATCGTCCAGTCGGTGAGGCCGGAGCGCTCCAGGGACGGGCCGCCCTCGCGGGACGCGGTCGCGGCGGCGGCCTGCGACAGCGCCTTGCGCGCCTTCGGCTTGAGCCGGAGTCTCAGCGTCTCCAGGTCCTTGTCCTCGGCCAGCTTCCGGCGCCGTTCGTCGACGATCCGGAAGGTGATCCTGAGGTGGTCGGGGACCCGGGACCAGTCGAAGTCCTCCTCGTCGAAGGGCACGCCGACCATCCGCTTCAGCTCGCGCGCCATGGTCGTCGTCAGCGGCTCCTGGAGGGGGACCGCCCGCTCCAGGAACTTGCCGGCGTAGTCCGGGGCCGGCACGTAGTTGCGGCGGATCGGCTTCGGCAGCGACCGGATCAGCTCGGTCACCACCTGGTCCCTGAGACCCGGGATCTGCCAGTCGAAGCCCTCGTCGGTGACCTGGTTGAGGACCTGGAGGGGGATGTGCACGGTCACGCCGTCGGCGTCCGCGCCGGGTTCGAACTGGTACGTCACCCGGAACTTCAGCGGCCCCTGCCGCCAGGAGTCCGGATAGTCGTCCTTGGTGACCGCGCCCGCCTTCTCGTTGATGAGCATCTCGCGCTCGAAGTCGAGGAAGTCGGGCTGCTCATGGCGCTTGTGCTTCCACCAGGAGTCGAAGTGGGCGCCGGAGACGACGTGGTCGGGGACGCGCTGGTCGTAGAAGTCGTAGAGCGTCTCGTCGTCGACGAGGATGTCCCGGCGGCGGGCGCGGTGCTCCAGTTCCTCGACCTCGGTGAGCAGCTTGCGGTTGTCGGCGAAGAACTTGTGGTGGGTGCGCCAGTCGCCCTCGACGAGTGCGTTGCGGATGAACAGTTCGCGGCTGGTCTCGGGGTCGATCCGGCCGTAGTTGACCTTGCGCTGGGCGACGATCGGGACGCCGTACAGCGTGACCTTCTCGTACGCCATCACGGCCGCCTGGTCCTTCTCCCAGTGCGGTTCGCTGTAGGTGTGCTTGAGGAGGTGACCGGCGAGGGGTTCCACCCACTCGGGCTCGATCTTGGCGTTGACGCGGGCCCAGAGGCGGCTGGTCTCCACCAGTTCGGCGGACATCACGAACCGCGGGGGCTTCTTGAACAGCGCCGAGCCGGGGAAGATCGCGAACTTGGCGTTCCGGGCACCCAGATAGTCGTTCTTCGCGCCGTCCTTCACGTCCTTCATGCCGACGTGGGAGAGGAGACCGGCGAGGAGCGACACGTGTACGCGGTCGCCGGGCGCGTCGTCCTCGTTGAGATGGATGCCCATCTGCTTGGCGACCGTACGGAGCTGCGTGTAGATGTCCTGCCACTCGCGGATGCGCAGGAAGTTGAGGAACTCCTGCTTGCACATCCGGCGGAAGGACGACGAACCGCGCTCCTTCTGCTGCTCGCGCAGGTACCGCCAGAGGTTGAGGAAGGCGAGGAAGTCGCTGCTCTCGTCCTTGAACCGGGCGTGCTGCTGGTCGGCCTGCGTCTGCTTGTCGGAGGGGCGCTCGCGCGGGTCCTGGATGGAGAGCGCGGCGGCTATGACCATGACCTCGCGGACGCAGCCGTTCTTGTCGGCCTCCAGGACCATGCGGGCCAGGCGCGGGTCGACGGGGAGCTGGGCCAGCTTGCGCCCGGTGTCGGTGAGCCGCTTGCGGGGGTCCTTCTGCGCGGGGTCGAGGGCGCCCAGTTCCTGGAGGAGCTGCACGCCGTCGCGGATGTTGCGGTGGTCCGGCGGGTCGATGAAGGGGAACTTCTCGATGTCGCCGAGGTTGGCGGCGGTCATCTGCAGGATGACCGAGGCGAGGTTGGTACGGAGGATCTCGGCGTCCGTGAACTCCGGGCGGGCCTCGAAGTCGTCCTCGCTGTACAGCCGGATGCAGATGCCGTCGGAGGTCCGCCCGCAGCGGCCCTTGCGCTGGTTGGCGCTGGCCTGCGAGACCGGCTCGATGGGCAGCCGCTGGACCTTGGTGCGGTGGCTGTAGCGGGAGATGCGGGCGAAGCCGGGGTCGATGACGTACTTGATGCCGGGGACGGTGAGGGAGGTCTCGGCGACGTTGGTCGCCAGAACGATCCTGCGTGCTGTGCCTGCGGCGGGCCGCTGGAACACCCGATGCTGCTCGCCGTGCGAGAGCCGTGCGTAGAGCGGCAGCACCTCCGTGAATCTGTACTTCTTCTTCTCCAGCGCGTCGGCCGTGTCCCGGATCTCCCGCTCGCCGGAGAGGAAGACGAGGATGTCGCCCTTGCCCTCCCCCATCAGCTCCTCGACGGCGTCGGTGATGGCCGTGATCTGGTCCCGGTCGGCGTCCGCGTTGTCGTCGGTGGCCTCTTCGAGGAGCGGGCGGTACCGCACCTCCACGGGGTACGTGCGTCCGCTGACCTCGATGATCGGGGCGTCGCCGAAGTGGCGGGAGAACCGCTCGGGGTCGATGGTCGCGGAGGTGATGACGACCTTGAGGTCGGGCCGCTTGGGCAGGAGCTGCGCGAGGTAGCCGAGCAGGAAGTCGATGTTGAGGGACCGCTCGTGGGCCTCGTCGATGATGATCGTGTCGTAGGCGCGCAGTTCGCGGTCGGTCTGGATCTCGGCGAGCAGGATGCCGTCCGTCATCAGCTTGACGAAGGTGGCGTCCGGGTTGACCTGGTCGGTGAACCGGACCTTCCAGCCGACGGTCTCGCCGAGCGGGCTGTCCAGCTCGTCGGCGACGCGCTCGGCGACGGTCCGGGCGGCGATGCGGCGGGGCTGGGTGTGCCCGATCATGCCGCGCACGCCGCGCCCCAGATCCAGACAGATCTTCGGGATCTGGGTCGTCTTACCGGACCCGGTCTCACCGGCGACGATGACGACCTGGTGGTCCCGGATGGCGGCCGCGATCTCGTCCCGCTTCTGGCTGACGGGCAGCTGTTCGGGATAGGTGACGTCGGGAACGCGGGCGCGGCGGCCGGCCATGCGTTCCTCGGCCCGGTCGACCTCCGCCTCGATCTCGGCGAGGACGGCGGCGCGGGCCTCCGGCTTGCGGATCTTCCGTGCGCCTTCGAGCCTGCGTCCGAGCCGGTGCGCGTCACGCAGCGACAGCTCGGTCAGGCGGGGGGCGAGGGCGCCGAGGGCGGGGGCGGGGTGCGTAGACATACCGAGTCCAGGATCTCATCCCGGTGAAAAGAGTGGCGAACGCTTTTGCCGCCTCACTCCGCCCGCCGCAACAGAGCGGTGAGTTCACCGGCCGACCAGTGGCCTTCGGCGCCGGGGCAGGCCGCGACGTACGAGGCGACCGCCTCCGCGTCCCACGCCCCGGCGGAGAGCAGTCCCGCGGCGAGGAACCGCAGGTAGGGCAGGGAGGGAACGACCCAGGGCACGTCGTTCATGCCCCACGGCGCGGTGAACGTCAGCGCCGGCAGCCCGTCGATCTGCCCGGCGCACACGAGCGTCTCGTACCGCCCGTCCCCGAGCACGGCCCGTCCCCGCCCCAGTACCTCGGTCAGATCCAGCGGGTCCCCGCCGGGTGCGCGGTACATCTCCTGCGCGGCGATGTCGGAGAACTGTTCGACGGTGACCAGATGGGCCCGCGCCAGCACCCGCCCCTCGGCCCCGGGGTCGTAGAAGCCCCGCCCGCCCCGCCATACCGGGGAGTGGGTGGCGAAGTACAGGGCGCCGTTCAGTTCGACGGGGAGGGACCGCGGGGGCATCGCCGGGTTCCGGCACCCCGGGAAGTCCCGCCCGGCCCCTTCGGGCCGCCCGCCCCGGAGGTAGGCGGCGAGCCGCCCGAGGTGGGTGTTGGAGCCGTAGGAGGTGTACCAGACGAGGCGCGGCCGCGGGTCACGCGGCAGCGACGGGTCGATCCCGCGCAGGGCTTTCGTCATGCGTGACACCTACCCACCGCGGTGTGGACAGCGTTTTCACGTTGCGAACATGGGTGATCCCCGACAGGCGTTCACGGCGCGAAAGAGCCCCTCCCCAGAGTAAGTGGGGAGGGGCTCATGCCCTGGTCAGGGCTGCGGTGGCTGGGGCCGGGGTCGAACCGGCGACCTTCCGCTTTTCAGGCGGACGCTCGTACCAACTGAGCTACCCAGCCACGAGGTTTCACGTGAAACGTGATGCCTCAGCGGTCCTGACGGGATTTGAACCCGCGGCCTCCACCTTGACAGGGTGGCGAGCACTCCAAACTGCTCCACAGGACCAAGCTTGCGTACGACAGTGTCGCACACGATCTTGCGTGCCCCCAACGGGATTCGAACCCGTGCTACCGCCTTGAAAGGGCGGCGTCCTAGGCCGCTAGACGATGAGGGCTATCGGCCCGCCTGGGCGCTTCTCAGCGCGTCGGGGACGTGAGAAGC
>NZ_JAVRHI010000067.1:0-11139 GCF_034105845.1 Streptomyces sp. CRN 30
CGGGGCGTGCGGCGCGGGCGAGCACCACCTCGCCGTCCTGCTCGACGACGCCCTCGGCGAGCGGGGAGCGCTCGGCGGCGGGCTTGCCGCCGCCCAGCATGGCGCGCAGCCGTGGCCGCACGGCGCGCGACCGCAGCACCCGCCCCACCTCGCGCCAGGTCACGTCACCGGCGTACGAGATGACGCGTGCCGACTCGTACACCTGGCGCAGCAGGGTGTCGGCGTCGAGCAGGCCGAGTTCGGCGGCGACCTGGTCCTGTTCCTGGAGGGCGAGCCGGTCGGTGGCGCGTCCGGTGGCGAGGTGCAGGGCGTCGCGTACGTCGAGGAGACGGCGGCGGGCGTCGGCGAGTCCCTCGCGGGGGGCGTCGGCGAGCCAGGAGGCGGCGACGGCGCGCAGGGCCGTGGCGTCCCGCAGGCCGCCGCGGGCCTCCTTGAGGTCGGGCTCCAGCAGGTACTGCAACTCGCCCTGCCGTTCGGCGCGTTCGGCGCACAGCTCCTTCAGCTGGGGCAGGCGTCTGGGTGCCTGGTTGCGCCAGTCGGCGAGGACGGTCGTGCGCAGGGCGGTGGTGAGGCCGAGATCGCCCGCGAGATGCCGGGCGTCCAGCAGGCCGAGCTGCACCTTGAGGTCCTCGGCCGCCGCCCGGCGGGTCTCCGCGGGGGTGCGCACGGAGTGGTCGAGGGCGAGACCCAGGTCCCACACCGGGTACCAGATGCGGTCGGCGAGGGCGGCGACCGCGGCCGGGTCGCCGCCGTCGTGCAGGAGGAGCAGGTCGAGGTCGCTGCGCGGGGAGAGTTCACCGCGCCCGTAGCCGCCGACGGCGACCAGGGAGATCCCACGGGGTGCCGGGGCGCCGGCGTCGAAGAGGCCGGCCAGCCAGTCGTCCGTGAGCCCGGCCAGGGCGGAACGGCGCGGCGGCCCGGACCGCGCCCCCTCGGAGAGGAGGTGCAGCCGGGCCGCCGCGTAACCGCCGGGTCCCGGGTCTTCTGCTTCTGTCGTCACGTCCGTACGCGTCACCCGGCGACTCCTGTCGTCTCTCAGAGCGCGTCCGGGCCGCGCTCGCCGGTCCGGACCCGTACGGCCGTCTCGACCGGGACCGCCCAGACCTTGCCGTCGCCGATCTTGCCGGTGCGGGCCGCCTTGACGACGACGTCGATCAGCTGCTCGGCGTCGTCGTCCTCGACCAGCACCTCGATGCGGATCTTGGGGACGAGGTCGACCGTGTACTCGGCGCCGCGGTAGACCTCGGTGTGGCCGCGCTGGCGGCCGTAGCCGCTGGCCTCGGTGACGGTCAGGCCGTGCACCCCGAAGGCCTGCAGGGCTTCCTTGATCTCGTCGAGCCGGTGCGGCTTCACGACGGCGGTGATGAGCTTCATGCGTCCACCTTCTTGGACTCGGCCTTGGTCTCGCCCTTGCCTGCGGCGTCCGCGACCGGGGCCGGGACGGTGGTGCTGCGGACCGTGCCGCCGCCCGCTCCGCTGAAGTCGTACGCGGTCTCGGCGTGCTCGACCTGGTCGATGCCCGCGACCTCGTCGTCCTCGCTGACCCGCATGCCCAGCGTCTTGTCGATCAGGAGGGCGAGCACCGCGGAGGCGACCAGGGAGTAGGCGAGGACACCGAAGACACCGGCGCACTGCTTCCAGAACTGGTCCAGGCCGCCGCCGTAGAAGAGGCCGGCCACGTCGGACTGGCCGCCGCCGGTGGCGAAGAAGCCGACGAGCAGGGAGCCGAGGATACCGCCGACGAGGTGGACGCCGACGACGTCGAGGGAGTCGTCGTAGTTGAACCGGTACTTCAGGCCGACGGCCATGGCGCACAGCACACCGGCGATGGCGCCGACGGCGATCGCGCCGAGCGGGGAGACCGAACCGCCGGCCGGGGTGATGGCGACGAGGCCGGCGACGGCGCCGGAGGCGGCACCGAGGGTGGTGAAGGCGCCGTGGCGGATCTTCTCGTAGATGAGCCAGGCGAGGACGGCGGCACCGGTGGCGACCTGGGTGTTGATGAACATCAGCGCGCCCACGCCGTCGTCGTTGCCGAGCCAGGAGCCGGCGTTGAAGCCGAACCAGCCGAACCACAGCAGGGCGGCGCCGAGCATGACCAGCGGGAGGCTGTGCGGGCGCATCGGGTCCTTCTTGAAGCCGACGCGCTTGCCGATGACGAGGATCACGCCGAGCGCCGCGGCACCCGCGTTGATGTGGACGGCCGTACCGCCGGCGAAGTCGATCACACCGAGCTCGAAGGCCCAGCCGCCGGAGCCCCAGACCCAGTGGGCGACGGGGAAGTACACGATCGTGGCCCACAGCGCGACGAACAGCGCCCAGGCGGTGAACTTCACGCGGTCCGCGAGCGCGCCGCTGATCAGGGCGGGGGTGAGGACCGCGAACATCAGCTGGAAGACGGCGAAGACGTAGACGGGGATGGTGTAGCCGTCCCAGAGTTCCGTGATGCCGATCCCGCTGAGCCCGAGGTAGTCCGAGTTCCAGCCGATGAGGCCGCCGGAGTCGGTGCCGAAGGCGAGGGAGAAGCCGTACAGCACCCACAGGACGGTGACGATGCCGAGGCTGATGAAGCTCATCATCAGCATGTTCAGGGTGCTCTTGACGCGGACCATGCCTCCGTAGAAGAAGGCCAGGCCCGGGGTCATGAGCATCACCAGGGCGGAACAGATGAGCATGAACCCCGTGTTCGCGGCAGACAGTGTCGGCGCGTCTGCGGCCAGGGTGATGGCTGCTGCCATCGGCGTCTCCTCGTCATTGGTACGGCCCCGTGCGGGCGAAGCCTCGAGCGGATCGATGGGTGGGCCGGTTATTGGCCACGACATTGGCGCAGCGCCGTTTCGGTGGACGCCCCTCGATGTTTCGCCGCAGTGACGAAGGTGCCCTGTCTGTTACGCGTCGATGAACCGCCGGATACCGGCCGCGTCGATCGTTGGCGTGACGCGATCGCGGCCGGGGAGAGCGGCGGGAACCGGCCGCGGCAGCCGTCCGATGACCTGGCGATGGGGGAGCCGAGTCGGGTTGCCGGGACGGCCGGCCGCGGCCGGAGTCAGGGGGCCGGAAGCGGGTTCAGACCGCTTCGGCGGTCTCGGGCAGGTGGTGGGCGAGCTGGTCGGTGAGGTCCACGACCTCGGCCAGGTCGCCGAAATCGCGTACGGCCGTGTCGACGGTCTTCCGGATGCGGGTGTTGACCCGCTCGGAGCGTACTTTTCTCGCCACCTCCATGGCCCGGCCGGCGAGCGCGGCGCTCTGCCCGGGCTCGCGCTGCAGCAGGTGCACGGTGGCCATGCCGATGAGGTTCAGCGCGTAGGACCGCTGGTGCTCGCTGTCCTCGGCGAACAGCTGGACGGCCCGGTCCATCAGGGGCTCGGCCAGGGAGGCGTACGTGGGGCTGCGGCCCGCCACATAGGCGAGGTCGCGGTAGGAGTGGGAGTTCTCCCCGTACAGCTCGGCCTCGGAGAAGAAGCGGATCCAGTCGGGCTCCGGCTCGCCTGGGTCCGCGACGTCCGCGAAGGTGTCCTCGGCCATCCGGACGGCCCGCTTGCACTTGCCGGGCTGTCCCATGTTGGCGTAGGCGCGGGCCTCCATCGCATACAGCATGGACTGGGTGCGCGGGCTCGCGCAGTCGCGGCTGCCGTACTGCGCGAGATGGATGAGTTCCAGTGCGTCGTCGGGCCGGCCGAGGTGGATCATCTGCCGGCTCATGCTGGAGAGGACGTACGAGCCGAGGGGCCGGTCACCGGCCTCCTTGGCCGCGTGGAGGGCGAGCACGAAGTACTTCTGGGCGGTGGGCTGGAGCCCGATGTCGTAGCTCATCCAGCCCGCCAGCTCGGCGAGCTCCGCGGCGACCTTGAACAGCCGCCGGGTGGTGGCCTGGGGCTGGGGCTCCTGGAGCAGGTCCGTCACCTCGTGCAGCTGGCCCACGACCGCCTTGCGGCGCAGACCGCCGCCGCACTGGGCGTCCCACTGGCGGAACATCACGGTGGTCGACTCCAGGAGGTCCAGCTCGGGCTTGGACAGCCGGCCGGGGCGGCGTGAGGAGGGCCCGGACTCGGCGCTCTCGCGCGGGACCGGCGGTGAGGGCACGAGCCAGCGCTGCATCGGCTCGATCAGGGACGGTCCCGCCGAGAGCGCCAGCGAGCTGCCGAGGAAGCCGCGCCGTGCCAGCATCAGGTCACTGCGCGAGAACTCGCCGATCAGCGCGACGGTCTGCGGGCCCGTCCAGGGGAGGTCGACGCCGGAGGTGGACGGTGACTGGTGGGCGGCGCGCAGCCCCAGGTCCTCGACGGCGACGACGCAGCCGAACCGCTCGGAGAACAGCTCGGAGAGGATGCGCGGGATCGGCTCGCGGGGATTCTCGCCGTCGAGCCAGCGGCGCACGCGGGAGGTGTCCGTGGAGATGTGGTTGGCCCCCAGCTGGCGGGCCCGGCGGTTGACCTGGCGGGCGAGCTCGCCCTTGGACCAGCCGCTGCGCACGAACCACGAGCCGAGCAGCTCGTTGGGACGCTTGTCGGTGTTCTCGGTGTTCTCGGTGTTCTCGGTGTTCTTGCCGTCCCTGCCGCCCTTGACGTCCGTGCCGTTCCTGCCGTCCCCGCCGTTCTTGACGTCTTCAGCGTCCGCCCCGCCTGCGCCGTTGCCGACCACTGGAACGCCCCCATCCCTGGAACCACTTGTGCGCCGTGTGCGCCAAGGCCTACCAGACTGCCGGTGCGCGACCTCCCGCGTCCGACGGTCTCCGCCCGTCGAACGGGAACCCGGCTTGCCTCCGGCATACCCGTGAGTGCATGCGTCCCCAGGACTCGTGCACACACAGTAATCCTACGATCACCGCTCCACCCATGGCGATGGGGGAATCGCCACCATTCGCCACCCCTTCGAATGAACTCACGGTTGCCTGCGCACGCTTCACTTGACACGTGACCACCGGCAAGCGGATGGAGCGGTGCACCCAGCAGCGCACACCGCCCGTCGCACCACCCGAAGCGCTACCGAGCGCCAGGCGAGCAAGCGGTTCGCACGGGGAAGAGAACACAGCGTCACGGTCCACTCGCGCCGCGTGACCACCGGCGCGTCGGACCCGTTGGAGGGGGTATGGGCTTCACGATCGTCGGCATCCGGGAGATGCGCTCCGGCTCTCGCCGGCGCGGCCGCGCGTCGGAGTGCACCGCCGCGGCCGAGTTCACCGGGCTCTGGGGGTGGGAGGTGGTGCCCGGCGCACGAGCGGCAGCGGGGGTGTGCTCGTGCGGCCGGGCGGACTGCGGCGCGCCCGGGGCCCATCCCCTGCTCTTCGCCACCCGGGTGCCCGCCGGTGCCACGCTCGACGAGGTGACGGCGGTCTGGCAGGGGATTCCGGGGGCCTCGATCATGCTGCCGGTGGGCCGCGCGTTCGACGTGATCGAGGTGGCGGAGGCAGCCGGGCGCCGGGCGCTGGTCCGCCTGGAGCGCATGGGGCTTCCACTGGGCCCGGTGATCGCCACACCGGACGGCCGGGCGCAGTTCCTCGTCGCTCCGGGCGCCGCGGCCGAGCTGCCCCAGTCGCTCTACCGCATGGGCTGGGACGACCCGTCCGCCCTGGACCTGCGCGGCCTGGGTCCGGGCGCGTACGTCACGGCCCCGCCTTCGGACCGCGGCGGTCTCGGTGCCGCGCGCTGGCTCCGCGCCCCCGCCCTGGACTCGGCGACGAACCCCCCGGCGGCCCGTCTGCTGCTGGGCACCCTGGCGTACGTGGCGCACAGGTCACGCCTGTGACCAGGCAGGTCGCGTGGGTGACCAGGTCGCGCGTGTGACAGCGGGCAGGCACCCGTGCGGGAAGAGTGGGGCCACGACGGCGGCGCGCGCACCCTCGTCCGTGCCCGCGTCCATGTCCGTGGCCGCACACAGTGAAGCGCCCGTCCCCGGCTGGTCCGGAGGCGGGCGCTTCCGTGCGCGTACCGGTGCTCAGTCCCCGATAAGCGCATCCACGAACGCCTCCGGCTCGAACGGCGCCAGGTCGTCGGCGCCCTCCCCCAGACCCACCAGCTTGACCGGCACGCCCAGCTCGCGCTGTACGGCGACCACGATGCCGCCCTTGGCGGTGCCGTCGAGCTTGGTCAGCACGATGCCGCTGATGGCGACCACCTCGGCGAAGACGCGGGCCTGGATGAGGCCGTTCTGGCCGGTGGTGGCGTCGAGCACGAGCAGCACCTCGTCCAGCGGCGCGTGCTTCTCCACGACCCGCTTGACCTTGCCGAGCTCGTCCATCAGGCCGGTCTTGGTGTGCAGCCGGCCGGCCGTGTCGATGAGGACGACGTCGGCCCCGGTCTCCTTGCCCTCCTTGACCGCGTCGAAGGCCACGGAGGCGGGGTCGCCGGCCTCCGGGCCGCGCACGGTGTGGGCGCCCACCCGTTCGCCCCAGGTCTGCAGCTGGTCGGCGGCGGCGGCACGGAAGGTGTCGGCGGCACCGAGGACGACGGTGCGGCCGTCGGCCACGAGGACGCGGGCGAGCTTGCCGGTGGTGGTGGTCTTGCCGGTGCCGTTGACGCCGACGACCATCACGATGCCCGGCCCGCCGCTCTCCGGCTCGGTGCGCACGGCACGGTCCAGGTCGGGGCCGACGAGGGTGAGCAGCTCCTCGCGCAGCAGCCCGCGCAGCTCCTCGGGGGTGCGGGTGCCGAGCACCTTCACCCGCTCGCGCAGCCGCTCGACCAGTTCCTGGGTGGGCTGCACGCCGACGTCGGCGGTGAGGAGGGTGTCCTCGATCTCCTCCCAGGTGTCGTCGTCGAGGTGCTCGCGGGAGAGCAGCGTGAGGAGTCCCTGACCGAGCGCGTTCTGCGACCGGGAGAGCCGGGCGCGCAGCCGTACCAGACGGCCGGCGGTCGGCTCGGGGATCTCGATGACGGGGGCGGGCGGCTCCTCGACGGCGACGGGTGCCGTCGCCGTCGCGTCCGGGAGGCCGACCTCCTCGATGGTTCTGCGCGCTTCGTCGCGCGGCGTCTCGGCCTCTTCGCCGACGTGCGGCTCGGCCGGAGGGGCGGTGATGTCGGGCGCGGCGGGCGGCGGCGGAGGCAGCTGCTTCTTTCTGCGGCTGCCGACGACCAGTCCGCCGAGCGCGCCGAGCACGACCACGGCGATGACTACAGCAAGGATGACGATTTCCATAACAGCCCCAGTATGGCGCGGGCGCCCGCTCGGCCGTTCGTTGTACGCGCGGGCTCAAGGCCCACCGGCCCGGGGCGGCGGGGTACGTGCGGGGCGGGGCGGCCCCGTCGGCTCGGCCGCGGGCGCGGACACGTCCTGGAAAGGCCGCCGCCCCGGCCCGGAGGTACCGGGACGGGGCGGCGGACGGGGCGAGGAGAGGGGCAGCGGGGACTTGGCCCGTCTCCCCGGGTCCGGGGTGGGCCGGTCAGCCCATCTCCTCCAGCGCCTTGCCCTTCGTCTCCTTCACGAACTTGAGCACGAAGGGGATGGAGAGCGCGGCGAAGGCCGTGTAGATGATGTAGGTGACGGAGAGGTTCCAGTCGGCCAGCGACGGGAAGCTCGCGGTGATGGCCCAGTTGGCGATCCACTGCGCGGAGGCGGCAACGCCCAGGGCGGCGGCGCGGAGCCTGTTCGGGAACATCTCGCCGAGCATGACCCAGACCACCACACCCCACGAGAGGGCGAAGAAGAGGACGAACACGTGGGCGGCGACCAGGGCGACCCAGCCCTGGGTGGCGGGCAGCTTGCCGTCGACCAGGTCGTAGCTGAACGCCCAGGCCTCCAGCGCGAGGCCGATCACCATGCCGACCGAGCCGATGATCGCCAGCGGCTTGCGGCCGACGCGGTCCACGAAGATCATCGCGATCACGGTGCCGACGATGTTGATGATCGACGTCGTGAACGAGTAGAGGAAGGAGTCGGTCGGGTCGACGCCCACCGACTGCCACAGCGTCGACGAGTAGTAGAAGGCGACGTTGATGCCGACGAACTGCTGGAAGACCGACAGGCCGATGCCGATCCAGACGATCGGCTTGAAGAAGAAGGTGCCGCCGAGCAGGTCCTTGAAGGAGGACTTGTGCTCCCTCTTCATGTGGCTCTCGATCTCGGCGATCCGGGCGTCCAGGTCGACGTCCTTGCTCTCGATCTCGCTGAGCACCTCACGGGCGCGGCCGGTCCTGCCGACGGAGATCAGGAAGCGCGGCGACTCGGGGATCGCGAAGGACAGCAGCCCGTACAGGACGGCCGGGATCACCATGACGCCGAGCATGACCTGCCAGGCCTCGACGCCCAGCAGCTTGCCGCGCTGGTCGCCGCCGGCGGCGTTCAGGATGCCCCAGTTGACCAGCTGGGAGACGGCGATGCCGATGACGATCGCGGCCTGCTGGAAGGAGCCGAGCCGGCCACGGTACGCGGCGGGCGCCACCTCGGCGATGTAGGCCGGGCCGATCACGGAGGCCATGCCGATGGCGAAGCCGCCGACGACGCGCCAGAACGCGAGGTCCCACAGGGCGAAGGGCAGCGCCGAGCCGATGGCGCTGATGGTGAACAGCACGGCGGCGATCTGCATGCAGCGGATGCGGCCGATGCGGTCGGCGATACGGCCGGCGGTGGCGGCGCCGATGGCGGAGCCGATCAGCGCGATGGCCACCACCTGGGCCAGCGCCGCGGAGCCGACGTCGTAGCGGTGCCGGATGGCTTCGACGGCACCGTTGATCACGGAGCTGTCGTAACCGAAGAGGAAGCCGCCCATCGCGGCCGCCGCCGCGATGAAGATGACGTGGGAGAGATGGTCGGGGTGAGCGCCCCGGGCTCCTGACTGGGGGGCCTGCGCTGTGCTGGACACGTGAACTCCTCGGGCCACCGGCAACGCTGCCGGAAGAGGTGCGCCATTCGAGGTGGCGACACCTGAAGGTAAAAGCAACGTTGCAGAGACTATGCCTTCAAGTTTCGAAATCAAACACCAGCTGATGTGACGATGCAGACCGTTTCCCTGGCGTTTGTGTTCAACTCTTGAAGAGAGTGCGCTTTCGTGGCTCTCTCGCCAGCCCCGTGTGCCCCTCAGATCCCCGGGCAACCATGCGGAGGCGTCAGCGCAGCCGCTGGCTGATGACCTTCGACACCCCGTCGCCCTGCATGGACACGCCGTACAGCGCGTCGGCGACCTCCATCGTGCGCTTCTGGTGCGTGATGACGATCAGCTGCGAGGCCTCCTGCAGCTCCTGCATGATCCTGATCAGCCGCTGCAGATTGGTGTCGTCGAGCGCCGCCTCGACCTCGTCCATCACGTAGAACGGGCTGGGCCGTGCCTTGAAGATCGACACGAGCAGCGCGACGGCGGTCAGCGACCGTTCCCCGCCGGACAGCAGCGACAGCCGCTTGACCTTCTTGCCCGGAGGACGCGCCTCCACGTCGACGCCCGTGGTCAGCATGTGGTCGGGATCGGTCAGCACGAGCCGCCCCTCGCCGCCCGGGAACAGCCGCCCGAACACGCCCTCGAACTCCCGCGCGGTGTCCCGGTACGCCTCGGTGAAGACCTGCTCGACGCGCTCGTCGACCTCCTTCACCACCTGCAGCAGATCGGTACGTGTCTTCTTCAGGTCCTCCAGCTGCTCACTGAGGAACTGGTGGCGCTCCTCCAGCGCCGCGAACTCCTCCAGCGCCAGCGGATTGACCTTGCCGAGCTGCTGGTACGCCCGCTCCGCCGCCTTGAGCCGCTTCTCCTGCTCGGCGCGGAGATACGGCTTCGGCCGGTTGCGCGGATGCTCCGGGTCCTCGGGCAGCTCCTCGCCCTCGGCGGGCGGCGAGGGCGGTACGGGCCGGTCGGGGCCGTACTCGGCGACCAGTCCGGCCGGCTCGACGCCGAGCTCCTCCAGCGCCCTGGTCTCCAGCTGCTCGATCCGCAGCCGCTTCTCGGCGCCGAGCACCTCGCCCCGGTGGACGGAGTCGGTGAGCTTGTCGAGCTGGGCCTTGAGGTCACGGCCCGCGTTCCGGGCCTGGGCGAGCTCCTGCTCCCGGCGTTCCTTGGCGGCCTCGGCCGCGGTGCGCTCCTCGCCCGCCCGGGTGAGGGAGACCTCGACGTGCGCGAGCAGCTGCCGGGCGCCGGACGCCACGGCCCGCGCGACGGCCGCCTCGTGCGCGAGGCGCGCCCTGCGCTGTTCGGCGCGCGCCCGCGCCTCGCGTTCGGCGCGCGCGGCGCGGTCCAGGGAGTCGGCGCGTCCCGCGAGCCCCTTGACGCGCTCCTCGTGCGTCCGTACCTGGAGCCGCGCCTCCATCTCCGTCTGCCGCGCGTTGGCGCCGTCGGCGGCCAGCCGGTCCCGTACCGAGGTGTCGGGCTCCTCCTCGGCCGGCGTCTCCTCGGCGACCGCGAGCCGTTCGGCCAGCTCCTCGGCCTCCTCGACGGCCCGCTCCAGCGCCTCCTGCGCCCGGGCGGCCGCGGCCGTGCCGCGCTCGGCCTCCCCGGCGGCGCCACGGGCCTGCCCGGCGAGCCGCCCGAGCCGCTGCGCCACCACAGACTTCTCCCGCTCGGCCGCCCGCCGCCGCTCCCCCAGCTCCTCCACGAGCGCGGCGCGTTCCGCCCGCAGCTCACCTGCACCGACTTGCGCCCCGGCCAGTTCCTCGCACCGTACGGCGAGCTCCGCCAGCTCGGCCGCCGCCTCGTCCACGGAGGCCTGCACCTCCAGCAGGCTGGGGGCCCCGGCGGACCCGCCGTGCGCGAAGTGCGTGCCGAGGACGTCGCCCTCTGCGGTGACGGCGGTCAGGTCGGGCCGTACGCGGACGAGGTCCTCGGCGTCCTCCAGGGTGCCGACGACGACGGTGCCCCGCAGCAGCCGGCGTACGGCGGGCATCAGTTCCGACGGCCCCCGCACCAGGTCGGCGGCGTAGGGCGCACCGGCCACGGGCGCGGACGCGGGTACGTCGTCGGGGGCCCCGGAGAGCAGCAGCGCGGCCCGTCCGGCGTCCTGCTTGCGCAGCAGACGGATCGCGTCGGCGGCGGACGCCGGCGTCGTCACCGCCACGGCGTCGGCGGCCGCGCCGAGGGCCGCCGCGAGCGGCACCTCGTGACCGGGGGTGACCGTCAGCAGTTCGGCGGCGGGGCCCAGCAGTCCGCGGAGACCGTCGCGGGCGCCGAGCAGTGCGCCGGTGCCGTCCTTGCGGCGCAGCCCCAGGGCGAGCGCCTCGTGGCGG
>NZ_JAVRHI010000068.1:0-18625 GCF_034105845.1 Streptomyces sp. CRN 30
CAGCGTCGACAGCCGGGCGGGCAGCGCGCCGGCGTCCGCTTCCCGCGTCTCGGGCCGCAGCGCGGCGCGGGCGTCGTCGCCGCGCGGGTCCTCGGCACCTCCGGCGTGGTGCGAACCGGCCTCGGCCAGGGCGGTACGGGCGTCGGTCAGGTGCATCGGCCCGTACCCGCCGGTCACGCTGGGCGCGCCGCCGTGCGCGTCCCAGCGGGACTGGAGGTAGGCGACGCCCAGCAGCACGCTCTGCGGCACCCGGTACTCCGCCGCCGCGTCGGCGAAGGCCCGCTGGAGGCCGTCCGGGGCGGACGCGGAACCGGCGGGCGGCGCGGCGGCGGGCGGTGCCGCGCCGAGGAGCGGCAGCAGCAGCGCCGCGGCGGCCACGGCACCGGCCGTGGTGCGGCGGCGTCTGCCGCCGGGTACGGAAGCGGGGCCGGGGGCGGATCCTCGCAAGACAGCCTCCTGTGACGTGGGGCGTTGGCGGGGCGTGCGGGGCCGGGCGTGCGTCAGTGGTACCCGGCGGTCCGACGATCCGTCAATCACGCCGACGGGGCGGCGATGTCCCACGTCATCGGGGGAGGGGCGGGGTTTCGCGCCGACGGCCCACGGGCCAGGGCGGCGTCAGTGGTACAGACCGGTGGCCGTCGCGGGGGAGCCCGGCGAACGGCACACAGAAAGGTCCGCGGTGCGCCCCGCCGGGCACACCGCGGACCTCCGGCGCCGTCGGTCAGCGAGTACCGACCGCCGCGCGCACGGCCCGTCGGGCCAGCTGGCAGTCGTCGTGCAGCCGCCGCAGCAACAGCCGCTGTTCCTCGCCGGACGGCGCGGCAGCCGGGTGGGCCGCCCCCGGCGCCGTCGGGGCCGCGTCGTGCATCGAACGCTGCACGGCCGTCTCGTACGTACGGATCTCCCGGGTCAGTACGAGCATGAGGTTCACCAGGAACGCGTCGCGCGAGGCCGGGCCTGCGGACTGGGCGATCTGGCTGATCTGCCGCCGGGCCACCGGCGCGTCACCGAGCACCGACCACAGCGTCGCCAGGTCGTAGCCCGGCAGGTACCAGCCCGCGTGCTCCCAGTCCACCAGCACTGGACCGGCCGGTGACATCAGGATATTGGAGAGCAGCGCGTCGCCGTGGCAGAACTGCCCCATACCGCCGCGCCCGGCCGAGTGCGCGATGCCGTGCAGCAGCTTCTGCAGGTCGCCCAGGTCCCGGTCGGTGAGGAGACCCAGCTCGTGGTACCGGGAGATCCGCGCCGCGTAGTCCAGGGGAGCGGTGAAGGCACCGGCCGGCGGACGCCAGGAGTTCAACCGGCAGATCGCGCCGAGCGCCGCCCTGATGTCCGCCCGCGGCGGGGCCTCCACGGGGTGCCGCTGCACGGCGGCCACCCGGCCGGGCATCCGCTCGACCACGAGCGTGCAGTTCTCCGGGTCCGCCGCGATCAGCCTCGGCACCCGCGCCGGCGGGCGGTGCCGGACGAACGAGCGGTAAGCCGCTATTTCGTGCTGGATCCGCTCCGCCCACACCGGGGAGTTGTCCAGCAGACACTTGGCCACGGCGGTGCTGCGTCCGGTGGTGCCGACCAGCAGGACCGACCGTCCGCTGCGCCGCAGCACCTGCACCGGGGCGAACTCCGGACAGATGCGGTGCACGGAGGCGATCGCCGTGCGCAACTGGGTGCCCTGCGGGCCGGACAGGTCGATTCTCCCGCTGAGTGGTGGGGTGCCGGGACCGGCCGCGCGCCGCGCCCGGCCCGCGCCGAGCGCGGGGGCCGCGGAGCGCGCCGGGGCGAGGTACGGGCCGCTACCTCCCGGGCGGGTGTGCGGCGACCGGGGCGGGGCGGACACGGAGGACGATGCTGCGTACATGGGCGAGACAGATCCCTTCGTGTTCCTGCTGAACTGTTCCTGCGTGTTCCTGCGTGTTCCTGCTGAACGTGGCGCCGCCCGACCGGCCGCTCCGGGCCACCCTGGGGAATGTCCCCGCGGCGACCGGGTCGGGGTGACGCGTTTCCTACCTGACACCCGACCGGTCCTGGCACACCATCTGGCGAACCCTGGCGAACCCTGGCGAATAGTCGCCGGGCCCCTCACCCCGGGCTACTGTCAACTCAGCCGAGAACCTGGGGGCTTGACGTGAGCGGACAACCCAATACCCGGCTCTCGGACCTGTTCGGCCTGGCCGGCTGGTCCAAGGGCGAACTCGCGAGACTGGTCAACCGGCAGGCGGCGGCCATGGGCCACCTTCAGCTGGCGACCGACACCTCGCGGGTGCGGCGGTGGATCGACATGGGAGAGATCCCGCGTGATCCCGTACCGCGGGTGCTGGCCGTCCTGTTCACCGAGCGTCTCGGCCGTGTCGTGACCATCGAGGACCTCGGTCTGGTACGGCACGGGCGCGCGGGGAGACGGCAGGGCGGCGGGAACGAGGAACATCCCGACGGAGTGCCGTGGGCGCCCGAGCGGACCGCCGCGGTCCTCACCGAATTCACGGGAATGGACCTCATGCTCAACCGACGCGGCTTGGTGGGCGCGGGCGCCGCGCTCGCCGCGGGATCCGCACTCAGCGGCGCCATGCACGACTGGCTGCACACCGACCCTGCCCTGGCGGCCGACGCCCCCGATCTCGACCATCCCCTGCACACCGCCGAACCCGCCGGGTCCGACCGCTACGAGGCCGCCCCCGTCGGGTCCCAGGAGGTCGAGGAACTGGAGCGCTCGGTGGAGGTGTTCCGCGCCTGGGACGCCGCCCGGGGCGGCGGACTCCAGCGCAAAGCGGTGGTGGGGCAGCTCAACGAGGTGGGCGGCATGCTCGCCTACCACCACACCGCCCACATCCAGCGACGCCTGTGGGGCGTGGCCGCCAACCTCGCCGTCCTGGCGGGCTGGATGTCGCACGACGTCGGCCTCGAACCCACGGCCCAGAAGTACTTCCTCATCGCCGCGCACGCCGCGCGGGAGGGCGGTGACCGGCCCCGGGCCGGCGAGGCGCTCTCCCGGGCCGCCCGCCAGATGGTGCACCTGGGCCGGCCCGACGACGCGCTGGACCTGATGAAGCTCGCCGAGTCCGGCTCCGGCGACCGGGTGCTGCCCCGCACCCGGGCCATGCTCTGCACCGTCGAGGCGTGGGCGCAGGCGTCGATGGGCAAAGGCCAGGCGATGCGCCGCACCCTCGGCCGGGCCGAGGACCTCTTCGTCTCCGACCGGGCGGACGGCCCGGTCCCGGACTGGATGCAGACCTTCAAGGAGGAGGACCTGTACGGGATGCAGGCCCTGGCGTACCGGACCCTCGCGGAGTTCGAGCCGGGTGCGGCGGTGCACGCGCGGCACTTCGCCGACAAGGCGCTGGAACTCAGGGTCGACGGCCGGCAGCGGTCGAAGATCTTCGACTTCCTCACCATGGCGTCGGCCTGCTTCATCGCCGACGATCCGGAACAGGCGGACCGCTACGCCCGTCTGGCGCTGGTGTCGATGGGCTCGAACTCCTCGCACCGCACCTGGGACCGGCTGCGTCAGATGTACCGGCTCACCGCCGAGTACGCCGACTACCCGAGGATCGGGGAGCTGCGCGAGGAGATCAGGGCCGCGCTGCCGAAGGGGAAGGGGAAGTCCGGGCGCACCGCCCAGGCTTAGCCGTCGCCGTCGCCGTCGCCGTCGCCGTCGCCGGGCACGGTCGGCACGCCGTCATGGTGTGCCGAGGGCTCCGTCCGGCAGCACCCGGGCCGCCAGGACACAGGTGCCCTCCGGTGGTCCGTCCGGTCCGTCGAACTCCTGTCGTACGACCTCTATGCCGTCCTGTGCCGAGTCCGTCCCGGCCAGGCGGGGGGCCAGGGCGAGGAGGCGACGGGCGCCGGCCGTGCCGTCGTGCTCGGGCGGGCCGACGTACAGGAGGAGCAGATCGCCGGGCTCCAGGGTCCGGGCCGTGGTTCCGGCGGCGGGTCCGTCGAGCCGGCGCCCCGTCCCGTCGCGGAAGAGCAGCGGGGCGGGGCTTCCCGCGCAGGCCCACACCAGCGTGCGGTCGGCGGCCCGGTAGGCACAGCACAGGGCGCTGCGCGGGGCGCGCGGGAGGGGACAGCCGGCCGGGCCGGTGAGCCGGCCGAGCAGGGGGCCGGGCCCCACACCGGCCATCGCCAGGCCGCGCAGGGTGCCGACCAGCAGGGCCGTGTCCGGTGGGCCGGCGGGGGCGGGGAGGCGGCCGACGCTCAGCAGGGTCTCGCCGCCGGTGACCTCGCAGGCGTCGTACCAGAGGGCGTCGGCCGGTCCGCCGGTCTCCGCCGGGCCCAGGGCGGCCACGTCGAGTCCGGCGGTGCCGGGCAGCCGCGGGGAGCCGGGCCAGGGCGGGGGCGTGCCTGTGCGCGGCCGGCCCGGGGAGCCGGAGTGCGGAGGTGAGCCGCGTAAGGAGTCACGGGTCTCGCGCACCGCCCGCTGGCTGCGGCGGAGTTCGCTGACGTCGCGCAGGACCGCCCACATCGAGGCGGTGCTGCCGTCGGCGTCGAGCACCGGCTCGCCCATGACGTGCACGGTCCGTACGGCGCCGTCGGGCCGGACGATCCGGAACTCGCCGTCGACGGGCCGCGCGTCGACGAGGCAGTCCGTGACGATCGCGGTCAGCTTCGGACGGTCCTCGTCGAGCACCGCGGAGGGGAGTTCGTCGAGGGTGAGCGGGGGAGCGGCGGGGTCGCGGCCGAGGATGCGGTACAGCTCCGGCGACCAGTCGGCCTCGTCGGTGAGCAGGTTCCACTCGGCGCTGCCGACCCGGCTGAGCAGCGAGCCGGGCCGGGGACCGGTGGGCGCGGGGCAGGGCGGCGGGCCGTCGCGCAACTGCCCCAGGTGCTGGTCGAGGTCGTCGAGCTGGTGCAGGGCCAGGTCGTACAGGGCGCGCTGCCAGCGGCCCCGGGGTCCCGATCCCTCTCTGCGCGCGCCGCGCCGTACCGCGTCCACCTCGCCCTTGAGCCGCCGCGTCTGCGAGATCAGCGCCTCCACCGGGCCACCGGCCGGGGGCGGTGCTGCGGGAGGGTCCGCGGAGAGATGGGACGGCATGACGCACTCCGGTGTGCAGACGGTACGGCCAAGGCGGAACCGGGACGGGCGCGGAAAACGTAATGACTGTTGCACAGCCCGTGGCGCCCTGTAAGGGGTTTGGCGACACACGATAGGGCGGTGCCGTGGGCATATGCCATAGTCTCGGGCGCGTGAACCCGCCGGTCGCCGGACGGGTCCCCCGAGTGGACCGGTGCGCAGGGCGGCTACGGGATTCGGCGGGCGGGCGCGTACAGGTCCGGGCGCGGTGCGAGGGCGACGGCCGTACGGGCCCCGGTCTCCAGGGCGCGGACCCCGGCCTCGGCGACCGCGGACGCGGCGTACCCGTCCCAGGCGCTCGGCCCGGTGACCCGGCCGCCGCGTACGGCGGCCACCCACGCCCGCACCTCGCGGTCGTAGGCGTCGGCGAAGCGTACGAGGTAGTCCCGCGCCACCTCCTCGCGGGCGCCGCCCGCCGCCGTCACGACCATGGTGTGCTCGTCCCCGATCCGGGCGCTGCCCGCCTCGCAGACGGCCTCGCAGCGGACCTGGTAGCCGAAGCCGCAGTTGACGAAGACCTCCACGTCGACCAGCGCGCCGCCGTCGGTCTCGAAGAGCACGAACTGCGGGTCGAGCAGCCCCTCGGGCGCGCCCGAGGACGGCCGCGGCCGGTGCACGGTCACCGCGACCGGCTCCTGGCCGAGCAGCCAGCGGGCGGCGTCGATCTCGTGCGAGACGGAGCTGTTCACCAGCATCGCGGAGGTGAAGTGCGGCGGCGAGGACACGTTGCGGTGGGTGCAGTGCAGCATCAGCGGACGGCCCAGCCGCCCGCTGTCCAGCAGCGTCTTCAGCCGCTGGTACTCGGCGTCGTAGCGCCGCATGAACCCGATCTGCGCGAGCCGCCGGCCCAGCCGGAGTTCGGCCTCCACCACCCGCAGCGCGCCCGCGGAGTCGGGCACCATCGGCTTCTCGCACAGCACCGGCAGACCCCGGGCGAAGGCCGCGAGCAGCGCCTCCTCGTGCGCCTCGCCGGGGGAGGCGACCAGCACCGCCTCGACGCCCGGGGCGTCCAGCGCGGCCTCGACCTCCGTACGGACGGCGACGCCCTCCCGTCCGGCGACCGCCTCCTCGGCCCGCGCGGTGTCCGGGTCGGCGACGGCGACCACGCGGGCGCCGCTCACCACCCGGTCCAGGCGGCGCAGGTGATCGGCGCCCATGTGCCCCGCGCCCAGCACCGCGACGCCCAGCGACTGTCCCATGTCCCGTCCGCTCCTCCCGCTCGAGTACCGCGAACAGGTTGCCACGGGCGTCAAGGACGGACCGGGACCGCGGCGGTCAGTACCGCAGCACGCCCGCGATGCCGTCGGCGTCCCGCAGGGTGCCGTCCGGTACGAAGCGGACCTCGGCGCCGGTCTCCAGACACCGCTCGACGATCTCGTCCACGATGTCCTCGCAGGCGTCGAGGTCGCCGGGCCCGGCCGGTTCGAGGTGGTCGCCGGCGTCCACCACGGTGACCCGGTAGTCCTCCTCGACGGCCAGCAGCCGGACGCGCCCGGACCGGGCGCTCTGCCACAGCTCGTCGACGCCGGCCGCGAACTCCCGGCGTCCGCGCGCCGCCTCCAGCTCGGCGGCCACCGCGTCGGCGGCCCGGCGGGTCTCGGCGGCGAGCAGCGGGGCGACAGCCTGCCACACGGCCTCGGGCGTGCCGTCCGCGAGCCCGCCGTGCGGCACGTGCACCGCGCCCCGGTCGGCGCCGCCCGTCTCGGCAAGCAGCGACAGGGCGGCCTCGGGGCCGGTGACGTACAGCGGCCGGGGGCGGGCGCGCAGCACGTGGTCCACGGCGGCGCCGACGTCGCGCAGGAACCGGCGGGTGCGCTCGTCGCGGAAGGTGCTCGGCGAGCCGCCGGTCCGCTCCAGGCGTTCGGGGTCGAACTCCTCGGGCGGCCTGGTCATCGGGAAGGCGCCGGTGTGCTCCTCGACGACGCGGCCGGTGCCGCCGTTCCACAGGGCGGCGCGGTCGGCGGCGACGGAGAGGACCCAGAACGGCCGCTCGGCGGTGTGGGCCGCGACCAGGTTGCGGGTCAGGAAGGTGTCGCCGAGGACCACCCGTTCGGGGACGGTGCGGGCAAGTGTCCACACCTGGTGCTCGCCGGGCGCGGCGAAGATCGCCAGCCCCTCCTCGGCCTCGGCCGGGTCGATCTCGGCGAGGGCCCGGTCGAGCTGGTGGGCGACCTCGGTGCGGCGCTCGCGGGTGACCGCGGGGTCGGCCTCCAGCCGTCTGCGGGCCTCGGCGACGACGTTGCGCAGCCGCACCGGGTCCTGCGCGTTGCCGGGTTCGCGGCGGTGGGTCGGGACCAGCACGGACACGGCCGGGTAGGGGCGGGGGCGCCGCAGTCCGGCGAGGGCGGAGGGACTCAGATCGTGCTCCATGTCAGCACGATAGGACCGCCGCGCCGATCGGGCATTCGGGGCAATCCCGACAGGCGGTCCTGGCAGGTTGAGGAAGTCTTTGCCCATGGCCGGTTCCGCGCGGCCGGACCCCGGCGGTGCCGCGGCGCGCGGGTATCGCGAGCGCAAAGCGTGGCCGAAACGGTGGGCCCGTATGTGTCCGTCGTGTTACGGCCACGTTGACCGACCTGCCCGCGGCGCGCAGGCTCGACGTGTAGATGGTTACTACAACTGGTTTGGCCCGAGCCTCGCTCGCAGTAGCAAAACAGCAGCTCGTGGCGGGGCGGGGCCTGACCGGACGCGGGAGGTAGCACATGTGCGGCATCACCGGCTGGGTCTCCTTCGACCGTGACCTGAGCGCCGAGCGGACGGCGTTGGATGCGATGACGGAGACGATGTCCTGCCGCGGACCGGACGACCGCGGCGTCTGGGCCGAGGGCCCCGCGGCGCTCGGCCACCGCAGGCTCGCCATCATCGACCTGCCCGGCGGCCGGCAGCCGATGACCGCCGGCACCCCGGCGGGCACGGTCGCCCTCGTCTACTCGGGGGAGATCTACAACTTCACCGAACTCCGTCGTGAACTCACCGGCCGAGGCCACCGCTTCACCACCGACTCCGACACCGAGGTGGTCCTGCGCGCCTACCTGGAGTGGGGCGACACACTCGCCGAACGCCTCAACGGCATGTACGCCTTCGCGGTCTGGGACGGCCGCGCCGACAAGCTCGTCATGGTCCGCGACCGCATGGGGATCAAGCCCTTCTACCACCACCCCACCCCCGACGGCGTCCTCTTCGGCTCCGAACCCAAGGCGATCCTCGCCCACCCCCTGGCCCGCCGCCGGGTCCGGCTCGACGGGCTGCGCGAGCTGTTCACCATGATCAAGACGCCGGGACACGCGGTGTGGGACGGCATCCACGAGGTCGAGCCCGGCACGGTCGTCACCGTCGACCGCTCCGGCGTGCGCACCCGGCGCTACTGGGAGCTGGAGACCCGCCCGCACACCGACGACCGCGCCGCCACCGTCGCCCACGTCCGCACCCTCCTCGACGACATCGTGCGCCGCCAGCTCGTCGCCGACGTGCCCCGCTGCACCCTGCTCTCCGGCGGACTGGACTCCTCCGCGCTGACCGCGCTGGGCGCCCGGCAACTCGCCGGAGCGGGCGAGAAGATCCGCAGCTTCGCGGTCGACTTCGCCGGCCAGGCCGAGAACTTCGTCGCCGACGAACTGCGCTCCACCCCCGACACCCCTTACGTGCACGACGTCGCCCGCTCCGCCGGCACCGACCACCAGGACATCGTCCTCGACGCCCAGGCGCTCGCCGACCCCGCCGTCCGGGAGAAGGTGATCCGCGCCCGCGACCTGCCCGCGGGGCTCGGCGACATGGACGCCTCCCTCTACCTGCTCTTCCGTGCCGTCCGCGAGCACTCCACCGTCGCCCTCTCCGGCGAGTCCGCCGACGAGGTCTTCGGCGGCTACCTCCAGTTCTTCGACGAGGAGGCCCGCCGGGCCGACGCCTTCCCCTGGCTGGTCACCATGGGGCGGCACCTGGGCGCCGACACCGACGTCCTGCGCCCCGACCTCACCCGCGCCCTCGACCTGCCCGGCTACGTCGCCGACGGCTACCGCGACGCCGTAGCGGGCATCCGCCGCCTGGACGGCGAGAGCGACCTCGAATACCGGATGCGGCGCATCAGCCACCTCCACCTCACCCGCTTCGTGCGTGTCCTGCTCGACCGCAAGGACCGCGCCAGCATGGCCGTCGGCCTGGAGGTCCGGGTCCCCTTCTGTGACCACCGGCTCGTCGAGTACGTCTACAACACCCCCTGGGCGCTGAAGTCCTACGACGGCCGGGAGAAGACCCTGCTGCGCGAGGCCACCGCCGACGTCCTCCCGCGGTCCGTCTACGACCGGGTCAAGAGCCCCTACCCGTCGACCCAGGACCCCAAGTACGCGGCGGCCCTCCAGGACCAGGCCCGGGACCTGCTCGCCCGCCCCGGCCACCCGGTCTTCGACCTCGTCGACCCCGCCCGGCTGCGGCGCGCCGCGGAGCGGGAGGCCCCGATGAGCGGCCAGGGGGACCGGCGCGGCCTCGAACGCGCCCTCGACCTCGCCCTCTGGCTGGACCTGTACTCGCCCGAACTCGTCCTCGGCTGACGGCTCAGCCGTCCGTTCCGCTCAGCCGTCCGTCCCGCTCAGCCGTCCGCCCCCCCGCTCCTGCGGCCCGCAGGAACTGCCGTCGGGCGGCAGGGAGCCGTAGAGCAGGAAGTCGTCCACCTTGCGGTGCACGCACCGCGAGGAGGCGTACCCGGTGTGCCCCTCGCCCTTGTTGTCGAGGACCACGGCCGCGGGGCCGAGCCGAGCGGCGGTCTCCTCGGTCCAGCGGTACGGGGTCGCCGGGTCGCCACGCGTCCCGACCAGCAGCATCTTCGCGCTGCCGACGCCCTTCACCTCGTCGCGGATGTAGTCGGTGCCCTTGGGCCGGCCGTAGCACATCAGCACCTGGGTGAGCCGGTAGCGGCCGAAGACCGGGGACGCCTCCTCGTACCGCTCCCGCAGGCGGCCCAGGGAACGGGTGACCCGGTCGGCGCCGGGGCGGTCGGGGTCGTCGGCGCAGTTGATCGCCATCAGCGCCGCCGGGAGGTTGTCGAGCGGGACGTCCTCCGCGTCGGTCAGGCCCCCGTTCGCGCCCTGCCGGACGGGGAAGCCGACGCCGCCGGAGACGAAGCTCTCCAGGCCCCGCGAGTCGCCGTCCTCGACCAGCTGCGCCACGGCCCGCTCCAGCATGGGCCACAGCTCACGGCTGTACAGCGCCTGGCCGAGGGCGCCGACGAGGTCCTGACCGGAGAAGGAGGCGCCGAAGGTCGAGGGCACCGGCTCCTCGTCGAGTGACGTCACCAGCCGCACGACCTGGCGCCGGGCCTCCCGGGTGTCCTGGCCGAACGGGCAGGCGATGTCGTCCGCGCACCACGCCAGGAAGTTGTCCAGCGCGGTCTGCTGCCCCCGCGCCCCCGCCAGGCCCTGCTCGCTCAGCGGTTCGGTGAGGGTGTCCACGCCGTCCAGGACCATCCGGCCCACCCGGCGGGGGAACTGCGCCGCGTACACCGCGCCGAGCCGGGTGCCGTAGGAGAAGCCCAGGTAGTTGAGCTTGTCGTCGCCGAGCGCCGCACGCATCACGTCCAGGTCGCGGGCGGCGTCGACGGTGCCTATGTGGCGCAGGACGGGTCCCGAGTGCTCGGTGCACTGGGCCGCCGCCTCGCGCAGCCGCTCCAGCGCGCCCCGCGGGTTCTTCATGCCCTCGTCCCCGTCGGTCGCCCGGACGATCTCGACGGAGCCGGGGCCGCAGCTGACCGGGGAGGACCGGCCGACGCCGCGCGGGTCGAAGGTGACGACGTCGTAGCCGTTGGTGAGGTGCATGAAGTCCCGGCCGCCGGCAGCCAGTTCGTTCACCCCCGAGCCGCCGGGGCCGCCGAAGTTCAGCAGCACCGAGCCCTTGCGGTCGCCGGTCGCGCGGTGGCGGGCCAGGGCCAGGTCGAGTGTCTTCCCGCCCGGCTTCCCGTAGTCGAGGGGCACGGTGACCTTGCCGCACTGCAGATCCTTCGGCATCTCCATGCCGCGGCAGGCGGACCAGGTGATCCGCTGGCCGTGGAACCGGGACAGGCCGGGTCCGGGGCCCTCCGCGCCGGCGGCGGGCAGACCCGCGCCCAGCAGCGACAGGCCCACCGCGCCGGGTATCGCCCAGCGCAGGGCCGTGGACCGAGATTCCGGCTTGACCAGCATCGATGCCTCCCGGGCGCCCCGTCGGGGACCGGAGTGCGGCGCCCTCGATCACCATAAGCGGGCCTTCGGTGACCCGCCTGTCGGACGGGCGGTCCGGCAGGTGTTGCCGTACCCTGTGCCGCTTTGCTGGCTTAACGTCCGCCTGCTCCTCTTTGTTCGATAAAAGGGGCACTCGATGGGGTGACAGGCGGATAAGCCATAACTCGGATGGTTCGCCCGCGTTTTAACCGGTGCGGGCGGGTGCCCGTGACATGTCTGGAAGGCAGGGAACCTATGCGAAGGGTTACCCGTATCGGTGCGCTCGCCCTCGCCGCCTCCGGCGCGATGGCCGTGACGATCCCGGTCTGCTCGGCCGTCGCGGCCGACGGCGCGGACGCGGCGGGGGTCGCGGCCGGTTCGCCGGGAGCGGTCTCGGGCAACACCGTCCAGCTCCCGGTGGACGTCCCGGTGAACGTGTGCGGGAACACCGTGAACGTGGCCGGGCTGCTCAACCCGGCCATGGGCAACGGCTGCGAGAACACCGGCGGAGGTGCGAGCGGTGACTCCGGCGGCGCGTCGGGCCGCACGCCCGGCGGTGTGTCCGGTGGCGCGTCGGCCGCGGGCGGCGGGAAGGACTCACCGGGGGTGATCTCCGGCAACGGCATCCAGCTGCCGGTCGAACTGCCGGTGAACGTCAGCGGCAACTCGGTCGACGTGGCCGGCATCGGCAACCCGTCCTTCGCCAACCGGGCCGAGAACGGCCCGGACGACCGGCCCGAGCCGCCGGCCCGCCCCGCGGACCCGGCCCCGGAACCCGCCCCCGAGCCGGACCCGACGGCTCCGGCACCCGCCGAGGAGGAGACACCGCTGCAGCGGGCTCCGGAGACCGAAGAGCCCGGGGCGGCGACGGAGTCCCTCGCCGAGACCGGGGCCGACCTGACCTGGCCCCTGGTGGCGGGCAGTACCGCCCTCGCCTTCGGCGGCGCGGCCCTGTACCGGCGCTTCCGCCCGGCGGGGCGGGACTGACGGAGACCCGGCGGAAGCCCGCCGCCCGGCCGGACCGGGTCAGGCGCGGCCCGTGTGGAAGCGGACGTGCAGCGCGTGGATGTCTTCCGTGAGGTCGGGGACCGGGCCCTCCACGGTCACGTCGGGGGCGATCTCCTGGATCGGGAGCGCCCGGACCGGCGAGGCCGGGACGCCCAGCTCGGTGTGCCAGGTCAGGAGCTGGTGCGAGGAGGCGACGTAGACGACGCGGCCCAGACCGACCCAGGCGTGCGCGGCGGCACACATCGGGCAGTGCTCGCCCGAGGTGTAGACCGTGGCGGCGGCCCGCTCGTCCGGCCCCAGATGGGCGGCGGCCCAGCGGGCGAGTTCGAACTCGGGGTGACGGGTGCTGTCGCCGGACGCGATCCGGTTGCGGTCCTCGGCCAGCACCGTGCCGTCGCCGCCGGCCAGGACCGAACCGAAGGGCTCGTCCCCGGCGGCGAGGGCCTCGGCGGCCAGCTCCACGCACCGGCGCAGATGCGGCAGTTCGGCGTCCTTCACGGCCATGATGTGCGGCCCTCCTCGGCGGATGACGACGGGTGATCGGCGTGCCTCACCCTATGCGCGACGGGCGGCGCACCCGCCGACTGGGAGGAGCGGCGCGCCTGCCGCGTACGACGGGCGGCGCACCGGAAAAGATCCGGTGCGCCGCCCGTCGTACGCGCTGCCGTCCCGCCCGGTACCCGACCGGGGGCGGCCCCGCCGCTCCGCCGCCGTCAGCGGCGCGCCTTCGACCGGTCCAGCGCGGCCACGCCGAGCGCGGCCAGGCCGATCTGGATGAGCCACTCGACCCAGTCCACGCCGTTGGTGTCGGCGACGTCGAACGCGTTGGCGATCGCGGAACCGATCAGTGCGGCCACGATGCCCACGAGAATGGTCCACAGGATGCCGATGCGTTGGCGCCCGGGTACCACGAGCCGGCCCAGGACACCGATGACGATGCCGATGATGATGGCGCTGATGATGCCGCTGATCTCCATGTCCGCCCCTTTCCGTCGCGACGCTTGCACCAGGCGTCTGCCCCCTGGTGGCGGACACACTCCGTACGGTTCTGCCCCGGGATCGTCCCGGGGCAGAACGGCGGCCGGACGTCGCGACGCCGCGACGCCGCGGAGACCCGCCAGAAGCCCTCTAGCGCCTGCGGCTCCTCGCCGCCGTGACGGCGCAGGCCGTGCCCAGCATCAAGGTGAGCGCGCCGATCACCACGTTGTTCCAGATGACGCCGCGGTCCGGGCCGGAGCCCACGATCCAGGGCGAGACGATCATCCACACGCCGATGGCGCACATGGCGCCGCTGAGGCCGTACATGCGCTCCGGGGCCCGTGTGAACCCCAGGGCCAGCAGGCCGATGGCGATACCGATGATCAGGTTGTGGGCGACCAGGGAGGGCTGGCTCGTCGTGAAGTGGAGGATCCACGGGGACACGGCGCAGTAGAGACCGAGCAGGAACACCGGTCCGTCCACGAGCGCCACGTCGCGGCCGCCGAGGACGCGGTCGTAGCGCGCCCGCATCTCGGGGGCGTCGGGATGGCTCCCCAGGTCACTCCGGGTGTGCGAGACGTTGGCCATGGTCGTCTCCTTCGAACTGGCAGACCGTCCGCTCTGAAGCGGTATGCGGCGGATACCGCACATACGTCCATTCTGCTCTTATTTCTCCCTTATGTGTAGCGCCGGGAAGCGCGCGGGCAGACGGAAGCCCCCGAGGAGCGCCGACTCTCCCCGGGGGCCGTCGGATGTCCGAGACGCGGGATCGTCATGCTGGGACTGATTTCGCCAAGGCTTCAACATGCGTCGGTTGTGCGTCGTATTGTCTGCCCATGCAGGAATCGACGAGCCTCGCGCGCCCGTCAGCGGACGGGGCCGGGCTGACCACGGGGGCCCTGGCCAGGCGACTCGGGGTCTCCCCCACGACGCTGCGTTCGTGGGACCGGCGGTACGGGATAGGACCCGCGGTCCGCGACGAGGGCCGCCACCGGCGCTGGTCGCCGGGGGACATCGTGGTGCTGGAGGCGATGTGCCGGCTGACCTCCTCCGGGGTGCCGCCCGCCGAGGCCGCCCGCCTCGCCCGGCAGGGCGCGCCGCCGGCCCCGGACGCCCCCCGCGAAGAGACGCGCGCCGCACCGGCTCCGGCGTCCCCCGCCGATCTGCGCCGGGAGTGCAGGGGGCTGTCGCGCGCCGCCGTACGGCTCGACGCGCCCGCCGTGCAGCAACTCCTTGACGAGGCCGTGGCACGGCACGGACTGACCACCGCCTGGCAGGAGGTGATGGTGCCGACACTGCACGCGGTCGGCCGGAAGTGGGAGACCTCCGGGGACCGCTACGTCGAGGTCGAGCACCTGCTCTCCTGGTACGTCTCCACGACCCTGCGCCGGCACACCGGGCCCCCCGTGTCCGCCACGGGGCCGGCCGCCGCGCCCGTCGTGCTGGCCTGCGTGCCCGGCGAGGAGCACTCGCTGCCGATCGAGGCGCTCAACGCCGTACTGAGCGAACGCGGCCAGGTCACGCGGATGTTCGGCGCGGCGGTACCGGCGGAGGCGCTGATCGCGGCCGTGCGCCGGCTCGGTCCGGTCGCCGTGGTGCTGTGGGCGCAGGCCCGGTCCATGGCGACCCTGGCGCTGGCCCGGCACGTGGCGGCCACCCGGTGGGGCGTGACCGGCGCGCGCCGCCGCCCGCTGGTGCTGCTGGGCGGACCGGGCTGGGCCGGGCGCCCCGCGGCGGGCATGGCCCGGCCGTCGACGCTGCCCGAGGCGCTGGAGACGCTCGCGGGTGTCACCGGCGCGGCGGCCCTCACTCCCGTCCCCGGGCCCGTCTGAACCGGGCGAGGCCCTCCGCGAGGTCGACCACCGGGTCCGGGTAGTCAAGGGCGGAGCGCTCGGCGCCCGGCAGCTTCCACGGCTCGTGCACGGCCCGCCCCGACACCTCCTTCAGCTCCGGCACCCAGCGCCGTACGTAGGTGCCGTCGGGGTCGTAACGGCGGGCCTGCGCCAGGGGGTTGAGGACCCGGTTGGGGCGGCTGTCGGTGCCGGTGCCGGCCGCCCACTGCCAGTTCATCTGGTTGTTGGCGACGTCGCCGTCGACGAGGAGGTCGAGGAAGTGCCGGGCGCCGACGCGCCAGTCGACGTACAGCGTCTTGGTGAGGAAACTCGCTGTCAGCAGCCGGGCCCGGTTGTGCATCCAGCCCTCGTGCAGCAGTTGCCGCATCGCCGCGTCGACCAGCGGGTAGCCGGTGCGGCCCGCCTTCCACGCGGCGGCGTCCTCGCGGGCGTCGCGCCCGGACCGCCAACGGTCGTGCCGGGTGCGGTAGTCGGTGGCGGACGCCGCCGGCCGGGCCGCCAGGACCTGCCGGTGGAAGTCGCGCCAGGCGATCTGCCGGACGAAGGACTCGGCGCCGGGACCACCCGCCTTCCGGGCGCGGTGGACGACCTCGACGGGGGAGAGGGTGCCGAAGTGCAGGTGCGGGGAGAGACGTGAGGTGGCGTCGCCGGCCAGGTCGTCGTGGCGGTCCTCGTACCGCGCGACGGGACCGCGCAGCCACGCCGCCAGCCGCCTGCGGCCCTCCGCCTCGCCGCCCCGGGCGAGCGCGGGCGACAGGTCCGTGAGCGCGGAGCGGTCCGGCAGCGGTTCGGAGCCGACGCCGTCCGGGACGCGGACGGTGCGGGGGGCGGCGAGGACGTCGCGCGGACGCAGGTCGCACCAGTGCCGGAAGTACGGGGTGAACACGGCGAAGTGGTCCGAGGAGGCCGGGGTGACCTCTCCGGGCGGTACGACGGTGGTTACCGTGTCGTGTACGTGGAGACGCCGGCCGCCGCCCTCCAGGGCGCGCCGGAGCCGGGCCTCGCGGGCGCGGGCGTAGGCGCTGACGTCGGAGGCCATGTGCACCTCGTCGGCGTCCGACTCGGCGGCCACCCGGCAGACCTCCTCGACGACGTCGCCCGACCTGAGGACGAGGTGACCGCCCCGGGAGCGCAGGCCCGCGTCGAGGTCGTGGAGGCAGTCGGCGAGGAACGCCAGGCGGTTCGGGGCGGCGAAACCGGCGCCGTCCACCGCCCGGTCCCGGACGAACAGGGGGACGACGTGGCCGGAGCCGTCGCTGGCGGCGCGCAGCGGCGGCTGGTCGTGCAGCCGCAGATCGGCGGTGAACAGGGCGACCGAGACGTGCATGCGCGCACTCCGCAGGGGTGAGGGTCGGCGGCGGGGATTCTGCCCCGCAGAGGTGTTTCCGGTTCGGGGGCGTGTACGGATGCGGCGGGGTGGGCCGGCGCCCCATTTCCGGGGTGCGGGGGTGCGGGGGTGCGGGTCGCCGTGGGCCGGGGGGCGTTCGCGCGGCCCGGCACTGACGGGGTGCTGCCGCGCCCACCCGTGCCGCCCACTCGTGCCGCCCACCCGTGCCGCCCAGGCGGCACGATCGCCCGCGGTCGGTGGGTGACGGATCGGGGGTGGGGGTCAGCCTGTGGCTGGGCGGCGGCGTGGTGGTCTTCTCCTCGGCGTCGTGCCCCGGGTCGTGCCCTCCGCCGCTCTCGCGATGTTGCGGGCCATGCCGCCGAAGACGACCGCGTGGAAGGGGGACACGCTCCACCAGTACAGGTGGCCGAGGAGGCCGTGGGGGTGGAACAGGGCCCGCTGGCGGTAGAGCGTGTGGCCGTCGGCGTCCGTCTCGGCGTACATCTCCAACCAGGCCAGTCCCGGCAGCCGCATCTCCGCGCGCAGCCGCAGCAGCCGGCCCGGCTCGATCTCCTCGACACGCCAGAAGTCGAGGGAGTCCCCGGCGCGCAGGTGCTTGGCGTCGCGCCGCCCCCGGGACAGGCCGACCCCGCCGGCCAGCCGGTCCAGCCAGCCGCGCACGGCCCAGGCGAGCGGGAAGGAGTACCAGCCGTTGTCCCCGCCGATGCCCTCGATGACCTGCCAGAGGGTCTCGCGCGAGGCGGCGACGCGCCGAGCGCGGCGGTCGGTGTACAGGCTGCCGCCCGTCCAGTCGGGGTCGGTGGGCAGCGGGTCGCTGGGCGCGCCCGGCACCGACGCGTTGGACCAGCGGGTCGCCACCTGCGCCTCCCGCACGCGTTGCAGGGCCAGCCGTACCGACTCGTCGAAGCCGATCGGGAACCCCGGCGGGTCCGGCACGTACCGCGCGATGTCGTGCTCCTGGCACACCACCTCGTGGCGCAGCGACTCGGTGAGCGGCCGGGCGATGGACGCGGGCACGGGCGTCACCAGCCCCACCCAGTAGCCGGACAGGCGCGGGGTGAGGACCGGCACCGGCACCACGTACCGGTGCGGCAGCGCGGCGACGGTCGAGTACCGGTCCATCATCATCCGGTACGTCAGCACCTCCGGGCCGCCGATGTCGAAGGTCCGGTTCACCTCCTCGGGCATCCCCGCGCTGCCGACCAGGGTGCGCAGCACGTCGCGGATGGCGATGGGCTGGATGCGGGTGTGCACCCAGTTCGGCGTCACCATCACCGGCAGCCGCTCGGTCAGGTAGCGCAGCATCTCGAAGGAGGCCGAGCCGGAGCCGATGATGACGGCCGCCCGCAGCACGGCGGTGGGCACACCCGAGTCGAGCAGGATGCGGCCCACCTCCGCGCGGGAGCGCAGGTGCGGCGAGAGGACGCGCTCCGGCACACCCGCGGGGGTGAGGCCGCCCAGGTAGACGATCCGGCGCACCCCGGCCTCCCGGGCCACGTCGCCGAAGAGACGCGCGGCGCGGCGGTCGGTGTCCTCGAAGCCGTCGCCGGTGCTGAGCGAGTGCACCAGGTAGTAGGCGACGTCCACGTCGCGCATCGCGACGGCCAGGGAGTCGCGGTCGGTGACGTCACCGCGTACCACCTCGGCGTCGCCCGCCCACGGATGGTCGCGGAGCTTGCCGGGGGAGCGGGCCAGGCAGCGGACCCGGTGGCCCGCGGCGAGCAGCTCCGGCACGAGCCGGCCGCCGATGTAGCCCGTGGCCCCGGTGACCAGGCAGCGCGGCCCGGCCTCCGTGTCGTCGTCGCGCATGGTGCTCGGTCCTTACGGGTCGGTGTCCCCCCTGCCGTTCCATGTGATCACTTCCCCGTGAGGTGTTCCACCGGATGCGGCGTATGCGCGGCACGAACGGGGGCATGCGGAATGTACTCAGGTGAGTGTCCTGGTCCCCGTTTCGACTTCTGGAGGTGTTCTGCCGCTATGGGCGCGAAGGTGTTGGAGCGTTTTCCCGCGGGGTCCCCGCGTGGTTCGTGGCCGGCGGAGGAGTTCGCGGCCGCGCGGCGGGCCCAGGGCGAGCCCGCGACGGTCGTGATGGACCTGAAGTCGGACGCGTTCCTCGTGGTCGTTCCGGTGGCGGAGGAGGAGTGACGAGGGCGCCGGGTGCGCGGGGCGCGCCCCGCGCACC
>NZ_JAVRHI010000069.1:0-3610 GCF_034105845.1 Streptomyces sp. CRN 30
GTCACCGTGACCTGAACACGGTGACGCCGCTGCAGGTTTGTCACCTGTTCTCCAGGTTTCCGCCGGTACCGGTCGTGCCCTGACTCCGTCCGGATCACGCCGGGTCCGGAGCTGCCCGTTCCGCTCCGCTCGGCTCCGTTCTCCTTGCCGCCGGCTTCTCGGGGTACCCGAAAAACGCGCGGCGCGTAGGCATGTCCCGCCCTTGAGTGGAATAGACTCAACTTTGTGTACGTTGCCCAAGGCAGTGTGGTGCAGGCACCAGCCGGACGAGGCTGACGCAAGGAGGAGAACGCAGACGTGGATGCCGAGCTGACCAACAGGAGCCGGGACGCGATCAAGACGGCCGGCAACCGGGCCGTGGCCGAGGGGCACGCGGACCTCACCCCCGCCCACCTGCTCCTGGCTCTGCTCCAGGGGCAGGAGAACGAGAACATCACCGATCTTCTGGCGGCCGTCGACGCCGACCAGGCCTCCGTGCGCGAGGGCGCCGAGCGCGTCCTCGCCGGCCTGCCCAGCGTGACCGGCTCCACCGTCGCGCCGCCCCAGCCCAATCGCGAGCTCCTCGCTGTGATCACCGAGGCGCAGGCCAAGGCGAAGGAGCTGGGCGACGAGTACCTCTCCACGGAGCACCTGCTGATCGGCATCGCCGCCAAGGGCGGCCAGGCCGGTGACGTACTGTCCGGTCAAGGGGCCACGGCCAAGCGGCTGCAGGAGGCCTTCGGCAAGGCGAGGGGAGGGCGCCGGGTGACCACACCCGACCCCGAGGGCCAGTACAAGGCCCTGGAGAAGTTCGGCACCGACTTCACGGCGGCGGCCCGTGAGGGCAAGCTCGACCCGGTCATCGGCCGGGACACCGAGATCCGCCGCGTGGTGCAGGTGCTGTCCCGCCGTACCAAGAACAACCCCGTGCTGATCGGTGAGCCCGGCGTCGGCAAGACCGCCGTCGTCGAAGGGCTCGCCCAGCGCATCGTGAAGGGCGACGTGCCCGAGTCGCTGAAGAACAAGCGGCTCGTCGCGCTCGACCTCGGCGCGATGGTCGCCGGCGCCAAGTACCGCGGTGAGTTCGAGGAACGGCTGAAGACCGTCCTGGCGGAGATCAAGGACTCCGACGGGCAGATCATCACCTTCATCGACGAGCTGCACACCGTCGTCGGCGCGGGCGCCGGCGGGGACTCCGCCATGGACGCGGGCAACATGCTCAAGCCCATGCTCGCCCGCGGTGAGCTGCGCATGGTCGGCGCGACGACCCTGGATGAGTACCGCGAGCGGATCGAGAAGGACCCGGCCCTGGAGCGCCGCTTCCAGCAGGTGCTGGTCGCCGAGCCCACCGTCGAGGACACCATCGCCATCCTGCGCGGGCTCAAGGGCCGGTACGAGGCGCACCACAAGGTGCAGATCGCGGACGGCGCGCTGGTCGCCGCCGCCACCCTCTCCGACCGCTACATCACCTCCCGCTTCCTCCCCGACAAGGCCATCGACCTCGTCGACGAGGCCGCCTCCCGGCTGCGGATGGAGATCGACTCCTCGCCCGTCGAGATCGACGAGCTCCAGCGCGCCGTCGACCGCCTCCGCATGGAGGAGCTGGCGATCGGCAAGGAGACCGACCAGGCGGCCCGGGAGCGGCTGGAGCGGCTGCGCCGCGACCTCGCCGACAAGGAGGAGGAGCTGCGCGGCCTCACCGCCCGCTGGGAGAAGGAGAAGCAGTCCCTCAACCGGGTCGGCGAGCTGAAGGAGAAGCTGGACGACCTGCGCGGCCAGGCCGAGCGCGCCCAGCGGGACGGTGACTTCGACACCGCGTCCAAGCTGCTGTACGGCGAGATCCCGGGCCTGGAGCGGGACCTGGAGGAGGCCTCCGCCGCCGAGGAGGAGGCCGCCAAGGACACCATGGTCAAGGAGGAGGTCGGCCCCGACGACATCGCGGACGTGGTCGGCTCCTGGACCGGCATCCCGGCCGGGCGCCTCCTGGAGGGCGAGACGCAGAAGCTGCTGCGGATGGAGGACGAGCTGGGCCGCCGGCTCATCGGCCAGACCGAGGCGGTACGGGCCGTCTCCGACGCCGTGCGCCGCACCCGGGCCGGCATCGCCGACCCCGACCGCCCCACCGGGTCCTTCCTCTTCCTCGGACCCACCGGTGTCGGCAAGACCGAGCTGGCCAAGGCGCTCGCGGACTTCCTCTTCGACGACGAGCGGGCCATGGTCCGCATCGACATGTCGGAGTACAGCGAGAAGCACAGCGTGGCCCGGCTGGTCGGCGCGCCCCCCGGGTACGTCGGCTACGAGGAGGGCGGCCAGCTCACCGAGGCGGTGCGCCGCAGGCCGTACAGCGTGGTCCTGCTGGACGAGGTGGAGAAGGCCCACCCGGAGGTCTTCGACATCCTGCTGCAGGTACTGGACGACGGGCGCCTCACGGACGGCCAGGGCCGCACGGTCGACTTCCGCAACACCATCCTGGTCCTCACCTCGAACCTGGGCAGCCAGTACCTGGTCGACCCGCTGAGCAGCGAGGTCGAGAAGAAGGAGCAGGTGCTGGAGGTGGTCCGCGCCTCGTTCAAGCCGGAGTTCCTCAACCGGCTCGACGACCTGGTGGTCTTCTCCGCCCTGACCAAGGACGAGCTGAGCCGGATCGCCCGGCTCCAGATCGGCTCCCTGGCCCGGCGGCTCGCCGAGCGCCGGCTCACCCTGGAGATCTCCGACGAGGCGCTGACCTGGCTCGCCGACGAGGGCATGGATCCGGCCTACGGCGCGCGCCCGCTGCGCCGTCTGGTGCAGACCGCGATCGGCGACCGACTCGCCCGGGAGATCCTCTCCGGCGAGATCAAGGACGGCGACACGGTCCGCGTGGACCGCTTCGGCGACGACCTGATCGTGGGACCGGCGAGCGGCAAGACGCTGTAGCGGCGCGGTGGCGCGTACGGCCCGTCACCCAGGAGGGCGGCGGGCCGTGCACGTCGCGTCGTGAAGGGCCACGGGTCGCGGCCGACCGGATCGAGCCGACCGTCCGGTGACAGGCCCGCCGGGGCTTGCCACCCCCCGCCCCGGATGAGGGAGGATGGCGGAATCCGTACGAAGGGAAGAACACGGTGAGCATCGACCCGTCCTCGATTCCGAATTTCGGGGGCCAGCAGCCACAGCCGCAGCCGCAAGGACCGGCGGGCCCCGTGGTCCCGGACCAGGACCTCGTGAAGCAGCTCCTCGACCAGATGGAGCTGAAGTACGTCGTCGACGAAGAGGGTGACCTCGCGGCGCCGTGGGAGCAGTTCCGCACGTACTTCATGTTCCGCGGCGAGGGCGATCAGCAGGTCTTCTCGGTGCGGACGTTCTACGACCGGCCGCACGCGATCGACGTGAAGCCCACGCTGCTCGAGTCGATCGACGACTGGAACCGCCGCACCCTGTGGCCCAAGGTCTACAGCCACACCCACGACGACGGCACCGTCCGCCTCATCGGCGAGGCGCAGATGCTGATCGGCACCGGCGTCAGCCTGGAGCACTTCGTGTCGTCGACGGTGAGCTGGGTACGGGCCGCCATCGAGTTCGACCGGTGGCTCGTCGAGCAGCTCGGCCTCGCGGAGGACGTCGACGAGGCGGAGAAGCCCGACGACGAGTAGGC
>NZ_JAVRHI010000070.1:0-4872 GCF_034105845.1 Streptomyces sp. CRN 30
GAGGTCGTACTCCTGCGCAAGCTCCAGGGCCTTGGCAAGCGGGACAATCCCGACCTGCTCGCCGCTGGGACCGACAAGTCGCACCTCGGGAACGCGAATCCGGTCGTTGATGCGGGGCTCGGCGCTGATGGATCCTCCTCGATAGCACCACACGACGGTCTGGCGGACCGCCGCGTTCGTCTGGCTGACATAGGGACCAACCATCGCGGCGCATGAAAAATGCCCCGGACGGGACGCAGGCGGGGCTCCATGACTGCCGGAGCACCGCCGCGGTTCACCGCGGGGCGCGCTTCGGGCGACTCCACCGTCCGTACGGAACGGTGGGGCGCCTGACCGGTGACCTGCCGTCCCGGAAGATGGCCAGGTGGGAGTTCGGAGCCTCCACTTGCGGGCCGGGCACCAGGTGTGTCCGGCCGGTCGTCACCCAAGGTTAGCAGCTCACCGGGGCGGGTGCGAACCGGCGTACGGGCGCCGCCCGCGCACGGGCGCGCCCGGAACGGGGCCTATCGTGTGGTGCATGAGTGACACCTCCCCCTCCGACTTCCCCGAGCAGGCCCCGGACTCCACCGAGGCCGCCGACTTCGACGCCATGGCCCGCGACATCGCGGAGGTGCCGGCGGTCGAGGTGCTCGTGACGGTCGCCGTGAACCTGATGAGCGCGGCGGCCGTGAAGCTCGGTCTGACGGAGGAGGGCGACGCGTACAAGGACCTGGACGAGGCCCGCAAGCTGGTGCACGCCCTCGCCGGTCTGCTCGACGCGAGCGCGACCGAGATCAGCTCCTTCCACGCGGCCCCGCTGCGCGACGGCCTGAAGTCGCTGCAGCTGGCCTTCCGCGAGGCGTCGCTCGTCCCGGACGAGCCGGGCCAGGGCCCCGGCGAGAAGTACACGGGGCCGGTGTTCGGCTAGTCCGCCCGAGCGCTCCCGCTCACCGACGTACGTACAGGGGCTCGCCCGGCGGCGTCGTCCCGGCCGGCAGCAGTGCCAGGTCGAGGCCGCGCACCAGGCGGGCCCGCAGCGTCTCGTCGGCCGCGAGCCGCTCGGCCACGGACCGGACGGCCGGCGCCTGCTCGACGGACGGGTCCAGGACCAGGGCGAGCGTGCCGTCCGCGCGGCCCGGACCGAGGTGGGCGCGGAGCACGGCGGGCTCGGCGGCGACGGCGTCGCGCACCGCCCCGACCACGGCGGGGTCGGCGAGCGGGTCCGTGGTGGTGCGGCCCTCGGCGAGGGCGAGCAGCGCCGGTCCCGTCAGTTCGAAGGCCACCGGCCCGGACATGTCCAGCACGACCGTGTCGGCCCGCTCGTGCGCCGCGGCCCGCAGCGCCTGGTGCAGGGGTACGGCGACGGGGCGGGCCGCGGGGTCCCAGCGGGCCAGCGACTCGGTGGACGTGAACGCGGGCAGCGCGGTGCGGTCGCCGGCCTTCAGCGTCGGGACGGCCATGTCGCTGGTCTTCTCGCGGCGCAGGCCGCTCTCGTCGACCTCCACCTCGCCCAGGACGGCGACGACGGGGACGAGCAGCCTGGCCCCCTTCAGGGCCTCCAGGACGGGCCGCACGGCGGTGCGGTCCTCGGCCCAGGCCGCCAGCGCCGCGCTCAGCCGGGGATCGGCGGAGCCGTCGTCGTCGGAGAAGCCGGGGTCGGGAATGTTCTTGTTCGCCACGGCCACCGAGCCTATCGGGGCACGCCCCGGGCGATCCTCCCGGCCCGGCCACCCGCGGCTCGCCGGGCTCATGGTTTTCTCAGCCTCCCCTGACCCGTCCCTCACCGTCGCCCCACCGGACGCACAGGGCGGGCGCCGAGCATCGCCCCATGCCTCCTCGCCGTGCCCGTCGCCGCGCCCGTCCGGCCCGGCGCCCCCTCCTCTCCTCCGTGCTCGCGGCCGTCGTCGTCGTGGGCGGCGCCACCGCCGGGAGCGTCTACGTGAAGGGAGGGGCACCCGGGGGCGACGGCGCCGTATCGTCGTCGCCGACATCGTCAGCGGCCCGGGCCAGTGGGGAGACTTCGGTGAAATCTGTGGTGGCGTCCGGGGTGGACGGCGACGGGTCGCTCGCGGCGGCGCTGGAGGACGTGGCGGTGGAGGAGGGCGCCGAGCTGTCCGTGGCCGTGCTGGACGTGACGTCCGGGCGGAGCGCGACGTACGGGACGGCACGGTTCGAGACCGCGAGCATCGTGAAGGCCGACATCCTGGCCGCGCTGCTGCTGCAGGCCCAGGACGCGGGGCGGGAGCTCACCGCGCAGGAGGAGGAGTACGCCGTCGCGATGATCGAGGAGAGCGACAACGCTTCCGCGAGCGCGCTGTGGCGGACGATCGGGGAGGAGGCCGGCCTCGACGCCGCGAACGAGCGCTTCGGGCTGACCGGCACCGAGGGCGGGGAGGGCGGGATGTGGGGCCTGACCCGGACGACCGCGGCCGATCAGCTCGTCCTGCTCCGGCAGATATTCGGGGACGGCTCCGAGTCGCTGCTGGACGAGTCCTCGCGGAGCTACCTCCGGGAGCTGATGGGCGGGGTCGTCGCGGACCAGGGCTGGGGGGTCTCGGCCGCCGGGTCGGACTCCGCCCTGAAGAACGGATGGCTGCCGCGGACCGCGACCGGGCTGTGGGTCGTCAACAGCGTCGGCCGGGTCACCGCGGATGGCGACGAGTACCTCGTCGCGGTGCTGTCCCGGGGCAGCACGACGAAGGAGAAGGGCATCACGATGGTGGAGGCGGCGGCACGGGCTGCCGTGTCGGCGGTCACGGCCCGGAACGCCGGGGAGTAGACCGTACGGGGGCGGGGGTGCTCCCCCGCCCGCTGTGCCCGCGCGCACGTGGGGAAAGGTTCCGCCCCAAGTCTGTCCCGGGGGCCTCTTCAGTAGGCGCCGGTCCGGAAGTCCTCGACGCGGGTCCTGCCGCGGCCCCGCCACACCACCACCGACGTGCCGAGCAGCAGGACACCGAGGCCGCCCGCGACCGGGGCCGCCCAGCCGAGGGCGCCGTCCTCGTCACGGTCCGCGTCCGGGCCCGCGCCGAAGTACTTCCCTTCGTACCCCACCGCGGTGGCCTTCTCGGACGCGACGGCGGCCCCCGCCTCGATCGCGGCGGCCGGGTCCACGAAGCCGAAGCCGCGGGAGTCGTCGCGGCCGCCCCCGGGGGCGTCGCGGGCGGTGTCCTCCAGGAGCCGCTTGATCTGCGCCGGGGTCAGACCGGGGTGGGCCGCCCTGATGAGGGCGACCGCGCCGGAGACGAACGCCGCGGCGGCGCTCGTGCCCCAGCCCTGGTAGTACCTGCCGTTCGGGTCGGCTATGACCACGTCCACGCCGGGCGCGCTGACGGTGGCGTACCAGCGGCGGGTGGAGAAGGGGGCGCGGGAGCCGTACTCGTCGACGGCGGTCGCCGCGATGACGCCGGGGTAGGCGGCCGGGTACGAGATGTGGTCGCCCTTCTCGCCGCCGTTGCCGGAGGAGGCGACGACGACGGAACCCTTCCCCAGGGCGTACCGGACGGCGGCGTCCTCGGCGGGTTCGGGGTGGGCGGACTCGGAGTCGTCGCCGAGGGAGAGGTTGATGACGTCGGCGCCCTGGTCGGCGGCCCAGCGGATGCCTTCGGCGAGGGCGTTGCCACGGGTGTCGCGGGCCTTGGCGCGCGCGGGGTCCTTGTCCTCCAGGATGACCCGCACGGGCAGGATGGTGGCCTCCGGGGCGACACCGAGGACGCCGTCCCCGTCGCCCACGCCGTGTCCGTGCCCGGCGATGATGCCGGCCATGGCGGTGCCGTGCCGGGCCCAGGCGCTGTCGCCCCGGCCCGCGCCGAAGCCGACCAGGTCCTTGCCCCCGGCCACGTTGCCCACCAGGTCGGGGTGCTGGTCGTCCACGCCCGTGTCGAGGACGGCCACGGTGATGCCCGCGCCCTTGGTGGTCCGCCAGGCCTCCTCGGTGTGCATCGCCTCCAGCGCCCACTGCTGCTCCCGGATGCCGTCGGCGTGCGCGGCCGTCGACGGGAGCAGGGCGAGACAGGCCGCGATCAGGACGCTCACCGGGCCGGCCACGCGGCGCGCACCCGCCCTCACGAGGTCTCCTCCGCGGACGTGACGGCCTTGCGCAGGCCGCGCTCCACACGGTCGGCGAGGCCCTTCGCCTCGTGGCCGAGGCCGGACTGGGCCGGGGCGGTGGTGGCGCCGGACTCCATGGCCTCCTCGGCGGGCTGCGGCTCGGTGACGGTACGGCCGTCGGCGAACCCGGAGACGGCGTACACGACGACCGGGGCGTCGGTGAGGACGGACAGGGCCCAGGAGGCGCGCTGGCCGTCGCCGAAGCCGGCCGCGACGGTGCCCCCGGCGGCGTACGGACGGGGCATCAGGTCGGTCCGCCGGTCGAGGCCGTCCTTGCGGAACCGGGACTTCAGGGAGGTCATGGCGGCCGCGTCCGCCTCGGTGAACAGCAGGCCGACGGTGGTGACGTGGCTGCGGGTGGCGTCGGTGTACGTGGCACGCAGCAGGCGGGCGCAGCCGACGGGCGCGAGGGCCTTCGCCAGCGACGGGTCGAAGGCGTCGGCGCACTCGCCGTCGGGTGCCACGGCGATCCGCGTCCAGGTGCGGTCGGCGCCCCCGGGGCCCGCGCCGCCGCCCGCGACGGTCGGCGGGAACAGCTGGTCCACGGGCACGCTGTGCCACAGCTGCCCGGCCGTGGCGAAGCCGCCGCGGTCCCCGCCCGGGTCGGTGTCCCCGGCCACCAGGCTCCCGGCCACCGCTCCCCCGATCAGTCCGAGGCCGAGGACGGCACAGGCGGCGGCCGCCACGACGCGCGCCCGGCCGCGGCCCGGCCGACCGCCGTCGTACGTCTCGCGCCGGCCGGTGTCGGGCTGCGCGAAGGTGACGATGGGCCGCCAGGACGCCCCG
>NZ_JAVRHI010000071.1:0-36465 GCF_034105845.1 Streptomyces sp. CRN 30
AGCAGGAGCGCGCGGAGCATCCGGCCGAACCGGCCGCGCCGCCGAGGAGGCCCGAGCCGGCCAGGTCGGGAAGGCCGGCCGGGTCGCCCGGCCGCTCCGGCGGCGCGCAGGAGCCGCGCAAGCTCGGGCGGAACCTGCTCCTGGTCATCCTGCTCGCGTTGGTCGCGGCGGTCGTGTACGCCGTGACGTTCATGCCGAAGACCGACACGAGCGGCGACAGCGGTACGGACAGCCAGCGGACCGGCGCCACCGGCGCGCCCGGCGACGCCGGCCACGCACCCGAGGCCAGCGGTGGCGTGCGGCCGGAGGAGACCGCGCAGGGCGACGAGACGGAGCCGTCGGAGTCCTCCGCCTCCACCCGGCCACAGGCCAACGAACCCGAGGTCGCCCAGGGATTCACCCTGCGCGACGACCCGGAGGGGTTCCGGATCGCCGTCGCCAACGGCTGGGACCGCACCGCCCGCAACGGCCGCGGCCAGGTCGTCTACTCGCAGGGCTCCTTCGAGCTCCTCGTCGTCCCCGGCCGGGACAGCGCGGCCACCTTCGGCAGCGACCCGCTGGCGTACCAGCGGGAGGAGGAGCACGAGTTGCAGCCGTTCCGCGACTCGACCTGGGCCACCTCCAGCGGGATGCGGCTGATCGAGGTGGGCGGTCGCTCCATGGCCGAGGGGCAGTTCACCTGGCAGGACGCCGAGGGGCGCGAGATCTTCGTCCGGAACCTGGCGATCCTCATCGACGGGCGGTACCACGTCGTACAGGTGCGCGGGCCGGAGGCCGAACGCGACGAGGTGACACGCCTGTACGAGCAGGCGTACGGGTCGTACCAGGTGACGGGCTGAGCGCGGACCCCGTTCCGCCGAGCCCGTAAGAGCCTGTAAGGATTCGGCCTTCCCCGAGCGGTGCCGGGTGGCCGCGCCGACCCGTCGCGCGGGGAGCGCAACCGGCTGCACACCCGGCCGATCGGGCCGGGTGGGGGACCCGGACGGAGCGGCACGAGCAGTCCGGCGCCGGATCGCGGGGCCGACGGTCACCGGGTGGATGACGCCCCGAGTGACGCACGGGACGGCGGCGTGGTGGCGCGAGGGGCGACGGCGTACGGCTGGGTGGGCGGGCACGGTACGGACATCGGGGACGGCCCGGATCCGGCGGTCGTCCCGGAGGGAGACGACCGGTGCGCGAAGGGCTCGGGGACGGGTCGGCGGCGTACGCTCCCCGCGCGCGCTGGTGGGGCGCTAACCGGCCATGCGCGGGCTCGGTGCCCCGGAAGCGCTCCGTCCGGTGCGGCATGATGAAACGTATGGTGACCGAGGGGGCCAACTTCCGTGTCATAGCCGGCCGTTACCGCCTTGAGGGCGAGATCGGGCGGGGTGGCATGGGCGTCGTCTGGCGGGCCACCGATCAGCTCCTCGGCCGGCAGGTGGCGGTCAAGGAAGTCGTCATCGATCCCTCGCTCCCCGAACGGGACGCCCGGCGGCAGCGCGAGCGCACCCTGCGCGAGGCGCGCGCGGTCGCGCAGCTCAGTCACCCGAACATCGTCGTCGTGCACGACGTCGTCGAGGACGACACGCACCCGTACATCGTGATGGAGCTGATCGACGGCGGCTCGCTGGAGGACCGGATCGCCGCGTACGGTCCGGTGGACGCGCACGAGGCCGCCCGGATCGGCATCGGCCTGCTGGGCGCGTTGCGCAAGGCGCACGACTCCGGTGTCCTGCACCGCGACCTCAAGCCCGCGAACGTCCTGTTCGAGGAGGGCACCGACCGTGTCGTCCTCACCGACTTCGGCATCGCGCAGCTGCCGGGCTCCACGACGCTCACCGAGACGGGCTCGTTCGTCGGCTCGCCCGAGTACACCGCGCCCGAGCGGATGTCGGGGGCGCGTACGGGACCGAAGTCCGACCTGTGGTCGCTGGGCGCGCTGCTGTGCGCGGCGCTGAGCGGTGCGTCGCCGTTCCGACGCGACTCGCTGGGCGGCGTCCTGCACGCGGTCGTGGTCGACGAGATACGCCCGCCCGCGCAGGCCGCGCCGTTGCTCCCCGTCGTCCTCGGGCTGCTGGAGAGGGATCCGCACCTGCGACTGGACGCGGTGGAGGCGGAGCGCCTGCTGCGGATCTACCGGGAAACGGGGCGGATGCCGCAGGCGGTACCGGGACACCTGCCGGGATCTCTGCCGGGGCACCTGCCGGAACACCTGTCGGGACATCGACCAGGGCATCGGCCAGGACTTCGGCCGGGACTTCGGCCGGGACACCCGCCCGTACGGTTGCAGAAGCGGAGGTTGCCCTTCCAGGGTGCTCGGGATGCCGGGAGCGCTTCCGGTGGTGCGGGCGAGGCCGGGGCAGGGGGCGAGTCCGGGCCCACGCCGGGGAACGAGGCCGGGACCGGGACCGGGACCGGATCGTTCGGGCTGCGCGGAGCCGGGTGGTCCGGGCGTGGCGGCGGGGGCTCCGGGCGGATCTCCTGGAAGGCGGTCGTGATCGCGGCTGCGCTGGTGGCCGCGATGGCCGGGGCGGGGGTGTCCGCGGTCGCACTGCTGATACGGGAGGGGGGCAGCGGGGAAGGGCCGCCGTCGCCGTCGAGCACCGAGCCGCGCACACCGTCCGGCACCACGGGCACGCCCTCGCCGCCCGGCACGCCCTCGCCCGGGAGGGCGCCGACGCCCACGGTGACGGGCTCCCCCACGACCGCGGCTGCCTTCGGGCCGGTGCTCGGCGCGCCCGAGGGCACGGTCACGGGGGGAAACGTTTCTCACCGGCACCCCTGACGCGCACCTGGCGCGCCCTCACGTCACGGGTCTGTGACTGGAAGGGAGGCCTCACCGGTGACATCACCGGTGGTGGTGGTACCACCTCGGGGCGAAGCGCGCCCCCGGGGACGGGAACGAGGACGGAGACGGCACCGCCGTCCGGTTCGCCGACCCCAGCGGCACGGTGGCGGTCAGCCTGGACCGCGACCCGAAGTCCGCCGACGAGGAGAACGAACTCCCGGCGTCCGCGTCGCTCGCGGCCTACGAGCACTGGACGACGATGCGGGACGGCGAGTACGGCTGGAACATCGCGGACACGCCCGTACCGAAGGGCGATCCGAAGGAGACCACCTCCAGGGACCGTGCGGCGGCCGAGAACACGGTCGTCTACACGACGTCCGACATCTTGGACCCCCGGGTGCGGGAGTCACGGCTGCTCTACTACAAGGCCGGGAACGGCGACCTGTACACGCTCTGGGTCGGCTATCCCGGGCAGGGTCACTTCACCGGGGGAGGTCGTGAGAACGCCAGTACGATCATCGCCAACCTGGAGATCGACGAGCCGTGACGGGCGATTCTCGGCCTCCCCTCAGCGGCGCACACGTACCGCAAGATCGTTACTGACCGTGAAGCAGAAGCGCGCCCGTACCGTGGCGCCGTCCCCTTCGGCCGCCGCCAGAACGACGGCTGGGTAGGAAGTCGTCTTCCTGCGGTCCACGACGTCGTCGAACAGGCGCCCGAGTCGAATGGGCTCCGCCCCCTCGGCGGGACGCAGGAACAGGTCCCACACCGCCTCCGTGTCGTCACCGGCGGGCGGCCCGGACAGCGAGGTGAGGCGGCCCCGGAAGCGCCGTCCTTCCACCGCGGTCACGGGTACCTCGAAATCGAGATCGCCGGTGCCGTCACCGCGCGCCACCCCCACGAGCGTGGCGCCGTCGCCGGGCGGGACGGCCCCGTGGAGGACGCCCTCCACGGCCAGCGAGCCGTCGCCGCAGGACAACGCGGTGACCTCGCCGTGTGCGGCGCGCCGGAAGGTCCGCAGGGCGAGGTGGCCGCCTTTGGTCCGGTACGGGATCCACCAGGTGACGCAGGAGACGCAGGAGACGCAGGTGACGCAGGTGACGGGGTGCACGAGCTCGGCGGACTCCACGAGCGCAGGGGACCGCTCGGGTGCCGGCGCAGGGGACCGCTCGGGTGCGGGCGCCGCGCGCAGCAGGCCGCGCTGTTCGACGAGCAGCGCCCTCAGCCGCCGCCGTACCCCGTCCGAGCGCCGCTCCACGTGCAGATCCCAGCGCCCCTCGGCCAGCTGGAGCCGGCCGCGGGCCAGAACGGCGGTCCACGCCGTCTCCCCCTCGGCCGGCGCCTCGAGCGGTACCCGCACTTCCGTCTCACCGTGCCGGTGCCGCAGTACGAGGACGCACTGCTCGGCCGGCAGACCGGACGCACGCACCGACACCCGCACGTCCCCTTCGGCGTCCACCCGGCAACCACCCTTCGGCCGCAGCGGACGGACCTCGACGTCGTCCGCGGGCGGACGGACCCCGGCGCCTTGCGGGAGCGGGAGCGAAGGCGTGAGCGGCGGCGAGGCACCGGGCCTACGAGGCAGCGCATCGCGGACCGCACGGCGCACACGGCGCGCGACGCGCAGCGCGATCGAGGTCCGCGCCTCGCGCAGCTCGGCGAACAGCCGCTCGTACTCCCGGGCGATCACCCGAGGGGCGTACGGCTGCACGGCCGCGGAGCCGGCGGCGCCGAGGCGGGCCCGCAGCGCCGGGTCCTCGATCAGTTGCAGCAGCCCGCCGGCGACCGCGTCCGCGTTCCCCGGGGGCACGAGCAGCCCGTCGCGCCCCGTGGTGATGAGCTCGCCGGGCCCGTGCGGACAGTCGGTGGCGACCACGGGCACTCCGGCGTGCATGGCCTCCAGGATCGTCATTCCGAACGACTCCCACTCGCTGCTCACCACCGCGATGGACGCCTTGGCCCACTCGGTCTCGAGGGTGGCGTGCGGCCCCATGAGGAACACGTGGTCGTTCAGTCCGAGGGCGTCGACCACGGCGCGGAGGCGGGCGCGCTCGGGCCCCTGACCGTAGATCCGCAGCCGCCACTCGGGGTGCACGGCGGTGACCTTGGCGAACGCCTCGACCAGCAGGTCGTAGCGCTTGACCGGCACCAGCCGCCCGGCGGCGACGACCAGCGGAACGCCGAGGTCCGAGGGCTCGGCCTTCGGCCTCGGCACGGCGTTTCCGATGCCCGTGATCCGGGTGCGTACCGCGGGCAGGTGCCGGCGATGGTCGACGGCGTCCCGCGCGGAGACGGTCACGAAGGCGTCCAGATGGCGGATCGCCCCGTTCTGGGCCGTGCGGACGCCGGGCACGTGGTGGGCGTAGGACAGGTGTTCCTGCCCGATCCGCAGATAGCGGCGCGTCCCGTGCTCCGCGAGCAGCACGACGAGCGCGGGGCGGGTCGCGACGACGACGTCGGCGTCCGTCCCGTCGAGGAAGGCGCACAGGCGCTGGTCGGTGAGGGCCGTGTAACGGTGGGCGAGCACCTCGGTGGGCGGCACGACCTCGGAGGGCCGGGCCATGAGTTCGTGCGCACCCTCGTACGACGGCGCGTCGGGCCGTTCGTCCACGAGGGGCAGTAACCGCACCCTGCCGCTCACGCCGAGCAGGGGCCGGTCGGCGGTGCGGAAGACCGACACCACCTCGACCTCGTGGCGGGCGGCCAGCGCCCCGGCCAGATTGAGGGTCGAACGGACCGTGCCGCCGATGGCATAGGCGTTGTGCAGCAGGAAGCTGATCCTCATGGTGCGCGTCGACTTCACTCTCGGGGAAACGTCATTCGGAGAAAGCAATTCGGAGAAAGCATGGGGAACGTGATGCGGGAACGTGATGCGGAAACGTCACTCAGTCATTCGGCCGGCGACGGCCCGGGCGGCCGTGCCTGATCTCTCCAACAGCGCGAGGTCCCGGAAGGACCCGGCTTCGGTGCCGCCGGTTACGCCGTACGGGGTACGTTCCTTCGCTCGTTCGGCCGTGCCCGGTGATACCGGTACCCGCTGTCACCCTCCTGCGCTTCGTGCACCACCTGCACCCCGTGCGCCCCGTGCGCCCCGTGCACCCTGTGCACCCCGTGCACCCTGTGTGGCGCACGGGGACGTGAAGGTCGGGCCAACTCCCGTAGGTGAGCGCCGCTCACGCTCTACGCTTCTTTCGTCGAGCGCATGATCGACGAAATGGGTGGGAGAGGCGGACGGGGTGGGAATCGATCTCGACGGGCGGGCTCACGCGCGGCAGCGCTGGGCGGCCCGTACGGCGCTCGGCGCCGCGGCCGTCGCCGTGCTGCTGCCCGTGGTCGTCGCCAGGACCGCGAGCCTGCTGCTGCTCGCCGGAGGCGTGCTCGGCGTCGGGCTCACGCTCGCCGGGCTCTGGTGGGCGCTGACCCGCAGGGGGGCGGCCCGCGTCGCCTCCGCGCTCCTCGCGGTCTCCGCACCCGTCACCGTCGTCGTGCTGTTCGCCGCCGCCGACCTGTTGTGGGTCGTCGTCGCCTCCCTGCTGCTGTGGGCGCTGGCGGTGTGGGCGGGCAAGTTCGCGCTGAGCACCACGAAGTCCCATCACGTGCGCGTACGGGAGTACCGGACGCCCGTCCCGCGGCGCCCCTTCCTGATCATGAACCCGCGGTCGGGGGGCGGCAAGGTCGAGCGGTTCGGGCTGAAGGAGCGGGCCGAGCGGCTGGGCGCGCGGGTCCACCTGCTCGACCCGGACCGGACGGACGGCCACGAGGACGTCGTCACGCTCGCCCAGGACGCCGTCCGCGACGGGGCGGACCTGCTCGGTGTCGCCGGCGGGGACGGTACGCAGGCGCTCGTCGCCGCCGTCGCCGCCGAGCACGACCTCCCCTTCCTCGTCATCTCCGCCGGCACCCGCAACCATTTCGCCATGGACCTCGGACTCGACCGCGACGACCCCGCCGCCTGCGTCGACGCGCTCACCGGGTCGGGCGTCGAACTCCGCGTCGACCTCGGTTTCGCCGACGCACCCGGGGGCGGCGCGCCCTACCCGTTCGTCAACAACGCCTCCTTCGGCGCGTACGCCGCGATCGTGCAGAGCCCGGAGTACCGGGACGACAAGGTGCGCACCTCGCTGGAGATGCTGCCCGACCTGCTCACCCACCAGCGCGGGCCGCGGCTGGTCGCCCAGGTCGAGGAGACGGTCGTCGAGGCGCCCCAGGCCGTGCTCGTGTCCAACAACCCCTACCGCGGGGACGACCTGCTCGGCCTCGGGCGGCGTGAGCGGCTGGACTCCGGCCGGCTGGGCGTCCTCGGCATCAGGGTGGAGAACGCCGCCGAGGCCGCCGCGCTGGTGCTCGGACCCAACGCCCCCGGCGTCAGCGTCCTGACCGCCCAGGAGGTGGTCGTCTCGGCCGACCGGTCCGAGATCGACGTCGGCATCGACGGGGAGGCGCTCTGCCTGCCGACGCCCGTACGGTGCCGGATCGCGCCGCGTGCCCTGCGGGTGCGGGTGCCCGCCGACCGTCCCGGCGTCCCCGAGCCCAAGCCGCCCCTGGACTGGCGGCGGCTGCGCAAGCTCGCGGCGGCGGTCGGACGCACCGCGCTGCCCAAGAGCCGCCAGGGACCGGGGAACTGGCAGGACTGGCAGCAGGGACGACAGCTCCGCCAGGAGCCGCGTGACGGCGCCGGGCAACGCGGCGGCCGGACACGACGGCCGGGCACGGACACCGGCGCGCAGGGCCGGCAGGGCTGGCAGCTCTGGCAGGACCTCCGGGGGCGGCAGGCGCGGCAGAACTGGGAGACCTGGCGGACGTACTGGGCCTCCCAGACCGCACGCGTCCGGCAGAACAGGCGGACGCAAGGGACCTCCCGTGATCCGGAGGGCCCGGCCCGCGATCGGGAGGGCCGAGCGCGCGGGACTCGCGGCGACTCCCCGGACGCGCGCGACTGAGACGGTACGGGTCGACAGCCGCGAGACCTGGTGCAACTGCTGACAATGGCCTGATCAGCACATACGTTGCCACTGATCACTGGCGCGGTGTGCGCACACGGTGAAAGGCCATTACCGACGGGTACCCAAAGCCTGCCCGCGGGCATACCCTGCGCCTCATGACCGACGCGCAGGCTCCTGAGAAGGCCGGTACGGCCGCCACGGGCTCGACCGGCACCAACCCCGTCGCCCCCGTTCCCGAGGGCGTCCGCACCGCCGCCGACGTGGTCACCCCGGAGCTGGTCGCCCAGCTCACCAGGGACGTGGCGGGCTCCGGCCGCACGGCCGGCCACACACCGTTCACCGGCGGGAAGCTGGCCGACCTGCCGGAGTCGACCTCCGAGGACGTGCACAAGGCGTTCGAGCACGCGCGCGCCGCGCAGGCCGTCTGGGCCCAGGTGCCCGTACGGCAGCGCGCCGCCGTCCTCCTCCGCTTCCACGACCTGCTCCTCGAACGCCAGGCCGAGGTGCTGGACCTGATCCAGCTGGAGAGCGGCAAGGCGCGGCTGCACGCCCACGAGGAGGTGCAGGGCGTCGCCGTGGCGGCCCGGCACTACGGACTCGAGGCGGCCGCGTACCTGCGGCCCAAGCGGCACACCGGCGCCATACCCGGCCTCACCCGCGTCACCGAACTGCGTCACCCGCGCGGTGTCGTCGGCCAGATCGTGCCCTGGAACTACCCGCTGGAACTGTCCGTCGGCGACGCGCTGCCCGCCTTCGTCACCGGCAACGCCGTCGTGATGAAGCCCGACACGGAGGCCGCGCTCACCGCACTGTGGGCCCGTGACCTGCTCATCGAGGCCGGCCTGCCCGCCGAGCTCTGGCAGGTCGTCATCGGGGAGGGCCCGGTGGTGGGGCCCGAGGTCGTCCAGCGCGCCGACTACGTCTCCTTCACCGGCTCCACCGGCACCGGCCGCGAGGTCGCGCTCGGCGCCGCCGTCCGGCTGATCGGCGCCTCCCTCGAACTCGGCGGCAAGAACGCCATGCTGGTACTGGACGACGCCGACATCGACAAGGCGGCCGCGGGCGCGGTCCGCGCGTGCTTCTCGTCCGCCGGTCAGCTCTGCATATCCATCGAGCGGCTGTACGTGCACGAGTCGGTCGCCGACGCCTTCCTGGAGCGCTTCGCGGCCCGTACCCGCGCCCTGCGGCTGGGCACGTCCCTCGCGTACGGCGCCGACATGGGCTCGCTGGTGAGCGAGCGGCAGCTGCGGACCGTCACGCGGCACGTGGAGGAGGCCGTCGCCATGGGCGCCGAGGTCGTCGCCGGCGGTGTCGCCCGCCCGGACGTCGGCCCGTACTTCTACGAACCCACCATCCTCACCGGCGTGGCCGTGCCCATGACCGTGTGCACCGAGGAGACCTTCGGCCCGGTCGTCTCCGTCCACCGCGTCAAGGACGAGGACGAGGCGATCCTGCTGGCCAACGCCACGCCGTACGGGCTGAACGCCTCCGTGTGGACCAGGGACGGACGCCGGGGCCGCGCGGTCGCCGCCCGGCTGCGCACCGGCACGGTCAACGTCAACGAGGCCTACGCCGCCGCGTACGGCAGCGTCCGGGCGCCCATGGGCGGCATGAAGGACTCCGGCCTCGGCCGCCGCCACGGCGTCGAGGGCATCCTCAAGTACACCGAGGCCCAGACCGTCGCCCAGCAGCGACTGCTGCCGATGGCCCCCTCGCTCGGCATGGACGACGAGAAGTACGCGGCTCTCATGACCCGCGCCCTGCGGGTGATGAAGGCCGTCCGGCTGCGGTAGGCGGCCGCCGAGTCCCCCACACCGGCAGTTCTCGACGAGGAGAGCACGAGGAGAGCACATGTCCCAGTCGGAAGCATCGGAATCATCGGAATCGGATGACGTCGCCTACGACTACGACGTCATCGTCGTCGGCTCCGGCTTCGGCGGCTCCGTCACCGCCCTGCGCCTGACCGAGAAGGGCTACCGCGTGGGTGTCCTGGAGGCGGGCCGTCGCTTCACCCGCCAGTCGCTGCCGAAGAACTCCTGGGACCTGAAGAACTACCTGTGGGCGCCCCGGCTCGGCATGTACGGCATCCAGCGCATCCACCTGCTGGGCAACGTGATGGTGCTGGCGGGCGCCGGCGTCGGCGGTGGCTCCCTCAACTACGCCAACACCCTCTACGTACCGCCGCGAGCCTTCTTCGAGGACCCGCAGTGGAAGGACATCACCGACTGGCAGGAGGAGCTCCGGCCGTACTACGACCAGGCCCGGCGCATGCTCGGGGTACGCGTCAACCCGACGACGACCCCCTCGGACGTCCACCTCAAGGCGGCCGCCGAGCGGATGGGCTGCGGCGACACCTTCCACCCGGCGCCGGTCGGCGTCTTCTTCGGCGACGGCGAGGACGCCGACGGCGCGGTGCGGGCCGGACCCGGCGAGGAGGTGCCCGACCCGTACTTCGGCGGCGCCGGCCCCGCCCGCCGGGCCTGCGCCGAGTGCGGCGAGTGCATGACCGGCTGCCGGCACGGCGCGAAGAACACCCTCAACGAGAACTACCTGCACCTCGCCGAGAGGGCCGGCGCCGTCGTCCACCCCATGACCACCGTCGTGTCGGTCACGGACGACTCCCGGGGCGGCCATGCCGTCACCACGCTGCCGACCTCCGCCGGGCGCAGGGGGCGCTCACGCCCGGGGCGCGTCTACCGGGCGCGCCACGTCGTCATCGCGGCCGGCACCTACGGCACCCAGACGCTGCTGCACCGCATGAAGGAGGGCGGCCGGCTGCCCCGCCTCTCCGACCGGCTGGGCATGCTGACCCGCACCAACTCCGAGGCGCTGGTGGGCGCGCAGACCGACGACCGGCGCTACCGCAAGGCGCACGGCGCGCCCAGAGCCGACTTCACCAGGGGCGTGGCCATCACGTCCTCCGTCCACCCCGACGCCAACACCCACATAGAGCCCGTCCGCTACGGCAAGGGCTCCAACTCGATGGGCGGTCTGTCCATCCTCCAGATCCCCTACGTGGAGGGCTCCTCACGTGCCCTCGCCTGGATAGGACATGGGGCGCGCCACCCCGTGCTGCTGCTCCGCTCGCTCTCCAACCGCCGCTGGTCGGAGCGCACCATCATCGGCCTGGTGATGCAGTCCCTGGACAACTCGCTGACGACCCACCTGAAGCGCAGGGGCATCGGCAAGGGACTGCTGACGGCACGGCAGGGCCACGGCGCCGCCAACCCCGTCCAGATCAAGGCCGCCACGGAGGCCGCGTCCGCCCTCGCGGAGGAGATCAACGGCTTCCCGGGCAGCAACGTCGGCGAGCTGATGGGCATGCCGCTCACGGCGCACTTCCTGGGCGGCTGCCCGATCGGCGCCTCGCCCGAGGAGGGCGTCATCGACCCGTACCACCGGCTGTACGGGCACCCGGGTATCTCGGTCGTCGACGGGGCCGCGGTCTCGGCGAACCTCGGCGTCAACCCCTCGCTGACGATCACCGCGCAGGCCGAGCGCGCGATGTCGTACTGGCCCAACAAGGGCGAGGTCGACCCGCGTCCCGCCCAGGGTGCCGCGTACGAGCGGCTGGCGCCCGTCGAGCCGAAGCAGCCGGCGGTCCCGGCGGACGCGTTCGGCGCGCTGCGGCTCCCGTTCCTCGGTGTGCCGGTGGTGCCGCCGAAGAAGTGACGCGTCACGGCGGCCGTGGGAGCGGCCGAGGGAGAAGGACCCGCACCCCCCTCCGAGTGCGGGTCCTTCCTCCGGTGCGCGGCATGACGCCTGACGCAGTCCTCGGGTCCGGCGGCCCGTCAGGACCTCAACCAGGTCGAGTCGGTGCGACGCCACGTCGCCGGATGCGGACGTGACTGTCGGTCCCGCAGGTGTGACCGGCGAGATCCGCGAAGGGTTGTAGCTCTCTTCACAGATAATTTATGTGGCCTGGATCACAGGCGGTCACGGGTGGTGGGTGACTGTCGTGCTCATGGTGTGATGTGCGTCAGCTCGAACTGTTGTTGGAGCACTGTGAGGCGCATGAGGGGCGCGCGACAAAGAGACGCGTGCGGGGATCATGCGCGGGACAAGGGGGATGCGAATGTCGAATACGAATACGAGGACGAGGACGAGAACGAAGACGGAAGGCGTGAAGGTGAAGGTGTCGCGGGCGGCCGTGGCCGTCTCGGTGGTGGCGGCACTGGGTTTCACCGCGGCGTGCGGCGGGGGCGACGAGAAGGAGGAGCCCGGCAGATCGGCCGCGGCGTCCACTCCGGGCGCCGACGGGTCGAAGGGCGCCGGCGAGACGGAGGAGAAGGCTCCGCTGACCGCGGCCCAGCTGGACGAGGCCGTCCTCGCGAGCGGGGACGTGGCGGGCTACCGGGTCGAGGAGATGTCCGAGGAGGACATGCCCGCCGGGTCCCTGCCCATCGAACCGGCCGCCTGCCAGTCGATCGCGGACATGTTCTTCTTCACGTCCACCACGCCGGCGGAGAGCCGTACCGGACGTACCTTCACGCCGGAGAGCGACGCGGACGCCACCGTCACCTCGCTCGCCCTGCTCGCCCATGAGCAGGGCGACGCCGAGAAGGTGATCGCCGGCCTGCGCACGGCGTCGGAGAAGTGCACCGAGTACGAGCAGGCCGACTACCGGTACACCGGCGTCGAGGCCCTGCCCGCTCCTGAGCACGGGGACGAGGCGGTCGCCTACCGGCTGACGGGTGACATCGAGGACACCACCGTGCCGATGGCCTTCACGATCGTGCGCAGCGGCTCGACACTCGCCGCCTTCTACGCGATGAACGTCCTCGACGCGGACAAGGCCGAGGTGCCGCCCGAGGTGATCGAGAAGCAGCTGGAGAAGCTGGAGAAGCTGGAGAAGCTGGAGGGAACCGGGGCCTGAGCAGGCTGCGCCGCTGCACGCCGCTCCGCTCCACCGCGCTTCACGTCATGCCACTCCGGGACGAGTGCGCGAAGAGCCCCGCGGGATCCGGCCCGCGGGGCTCTTCTGCGTCAGCACCGACGTCAGGGCGGCGTCGGTGCCTCGGAACGGCGCCGGGGGGTTGCGCCGCTTGCTCGGTCCGCGCGCCGGTCCACCGGGGGCGTACTCGTGGTACCGACCTTTGGCAGTCGGGGCCTTCACTGCGGTTGTGCGGGGCGCGGGCTGTCCTTGCATCGTGCTGGATGGGTCGCGGCCTCCGCAACCGTTTCGACCACCCTTGAACGATTCCGCCGGTCGGCTCCGAGCGTCCCCGAAGCCGACCGTTCTCTGGGTGACCGGGCTGCTGTCCCCTGCCGTCCGGTCACGAAACTGGAGCGAGTTCCCACGGCGCACAGCACGATCCGTACGCCTCATCGCTCCAGCGGAGCCACGCGTGGTTCTTCCGGTCCCGCGCCTGGCTGGCACGGACACCGGGACCAACGAAGGCCTTCACACGGCGGTCACGCGCCGTACGGGTGAGAGGAGGTGCGGACGTGTGTACGGTCGGCCGGTGCGGGCGACCAGGTCAGACACGGCCCCGGCAGAGTTCCAGCAGGGTCATGGCCAGGGAGGTGCCGGGCTTGCCGAGGGCGTCCCGGTAGCGGGCGAGGATCTCCATCTCGCGGGAGAGGTGCACGCGCCGGCCACCGGAGGTGATGCGGGCCTCCTGGATGACGGCGGACACGGCCATGCGCTCCTGGACCAGCCCGATGATGCGGTCGTCCAGGGTGTCGATGCGTTCACGGGCGCCGGAGATGACGTCGACGGCCTGTTCGGTGCGGGCGCCGGTCGTGTCGATGGTGGTGCTGTCCGTGATGCTGTTCGTGGTGCTGTTCGTGGTGCTGGTCGTGGTGCTGTTCATGCTGGGGCTCCTCTGCGTCAGGTCCGTGGTGTCCGGCCTGTGTGTCGGATGGTGGTGCCCCCGGGATGACTGGTCCCGCGCACGCACAGGCGCCCCGGACCTGGTGGCCCGGGGCGCCTGGGAAGTCGCTCGTCAGTTGCTCAAGCAGCACGACCATGGCAGCCGGTGGGCCGGTTGCCATAGGTAAAGACGAAGGTCGTGTGCTTGCGCATGCGAGCAGTATGCCGAACGCCCCGCAGGCTGGGCCAAGCGGGTTCGGATGCTGAGACGGGGGAGTGGGACGCGGTGCCCGGCGGCGCGGCAGCCGACCCGTGCGCGGCCCCCGGTAGACTCGGCGGCACAGACCCCCCGCCAACCCGCCGGAAGGCCATCCGTGTCATCAGCGACCCCCGCTGCCGCCACTGCCGCTCAGCCCGACACCGTCCTGGTCGTCGACTTCGGCGCGCAGTACGCCCAGCTCATCGCCCGCCGCGTCCGTGAGGCCCGGGTCTACAGCGAGATCGTGCCGAGCACCATGCCGGTGGACGAGATCCTCGCCAAGAACCCGGCGGCGATAATCCTCTCCGGCGGTCCCTCGTCGGTCTACGCCGAGGGTGCGCCCCGTCTCGACCGCGGGATCTTCGAGGCCGGTGTCCCCGTCTTCGGCATGTGCTACGGCTTCCAGTTGATGGCCGAGACCCTGGGCGGCACGGTCGACAACACGGGCGCGCGCGAGTACGGCCGTACGCCCCTGAGCGTCAGCAAGTCCGGCTCCACGCTCTTCGAGGGCACCCCGGACGAGCAGTCGGTGTGGATGTCGCACGGCGACGCGTGCAGCGCGGCCCCCGAGGGCTTCTCGGTGACGGCCTCCACCGACGTCGTCCCGGTCGCCGCCTTCGAGAACGACGAGAAGAAGCTGTACGGCGTCCAGTACCACCCGGAGGTCATGCACTCCACGCACGGACAGCAGGTGCTCGAGCACTTCCTGTACCGGGGCGCGGGCCTCAGCCCGGACTGGACCACCGGCAACGTGATCGAGGAGCAGGTCGCGGCCATCCGCGAGCAGGTCGGCACCAAGCGCGCCATCTGCGGGCTCTCCGGCGGTGTGGACTCCGCCGTCGCCGCCGCCCTCGTGCAGAAGGCCATCGGCTCCCAGCTGACCTGCGTCTACGTCGACCACGGACTGATGCGCAAGGGTGAGACCGAGCAGGTCGAGAAGGACTTCGTCGCCGCGACCGGCGTCCAGCTCAAGGTCGTCGACGCGGAGGAGCGCTTCCTCACCGCGCTCAAGGGCGTCAGCGACCCGGAGGAGAAGCGGAAGATCATCGGCCGCGAGTTCATCCGGGTCTTCGAGCAGGCCCAGGCCGAGATCGTGGCCGAGGCGCCGGGCGACCAGCCGGTGGAGTTCCTCGTCCAGGGCACCCTCTACCCGGACGTCGTCGAATCCGGCGGCGGCACCGGCACCGCCAACATCAAGTCCCACCACAACGTCGGCGGCCTCCCCGAGGACCTCGAGTTCCAGCTCATCGAGCCGCTCCGCCAGCTGTTCAAGGACGAGGTGCGGATGGTCGGTCAGGAGCTCGGCCTGCCCGACGAGATCGTCCAGCGCCAGCCCTTCCCCGGCCCCGGCCTCGGCATCCGGATCGTCGGCGAGGTCACCAAGGAGCGCCTCGACCTGCTCCGCGAGGCCGACGCCATCGCCCGTGAGGAGCTGACGGCGGCCGGCCTCGACCGCGACATCTGGCAGTGCCCGGTGGTCCTCCTCGCGGACGTGCGCAGCGTCGGCGTCCAGGGCGACGGCCGGACGTACGGCCACCCGATCGTCCTGCGGCCCGTCTCCTCCGAGGACGCGATGACCGCCGACTGGTCGCGCCTCCCGTACGACGTCCTCGCGAAGATCTCGACCCGTATCACCAACGAGGTCCGCGACGTCAACCGCGTCGTCCTCGACGTGACCTCGAAGCCGCCGGGCACCATCGAGTGGGAGTGATCCCGAACCGTGTGTGAAGGGCGCCGCCCCGTGGACGAGGGGCGGCGCCCTTCACGTGCGTGGTCATGTTCACGGCCATATCGTGCGTCGTGTCGCATACGTGGCTGTGGCTGCAGTTGTGGCTGTGGCCATGTCCGTGGCCATGCCCGTGATCAGGTGCGCCGGAAGGTGCGTACGGGGCGGCCCGGCTTCCACACCTGTGCGACCAGGTAGGTGTCGTCCTCCACGTACGTCCGTACGACCTCGGTCAGCTCCGTGCGGAAGAGGTGGAAGGCCGACGGGTCGGGCGGGTTCACCTCGTCCACGTACCGTTCCAGGGCTCCGGCCTCCGCGTCACTGTCGCCGCGGACCTCGACCGCCCGTCCGCCGATCCGCAGGTCGCCGCCGGCCAGGTCCGTGCCCGGGCCCGGGTTCGCCTGCAGCGCGAAGCGCGGATCGCGGCGGAGGTCGAGCGCCTTGAGTGAGCCGGGCATCATGCCGAGCCACAGCTCGCCGCCCAGGAAGCGCGCCTCCAGCCCGGAGGTGCGCGGTGTGCCGTCCTTGCGGAGGGTGGCCAGGACGTGGTGGGTGAACGCGCCGAAGCGCTCCTCGGCGATCCCGGCGAGGGCGGGTTCGGCGGCTGCGAAGGCCGCCCAGTTCATGCGCGCGTGCGTACGGTCCATGCGGCCGATGCTCCCGCCCAATCCGGACACCTCGTGTCACCTGTACATGGGCACTTGTGTCGCCCGTACCGGGGCATACGGAGGGCGTCGACGCGTTTTCCTGACTCCCGTAACCATTGCGTATTGTCTTCACCCGGCGGGTCCGCTCACGTGAACGCCGACGGCGCCGTCCGCCTCGTCAAGGAACCAGTGCTGGAGGACTGATGCACGGTCCCACACCACCCCTGCCCCGCCCCACCGGCCGGCTGCGCTTCGCCATGCCGCCCAAGCACGAGACGCTGGACGACGAGCGGCGCCACCGCAAGGAGCGGCTGGCCGGAGCGCTGCGCATCTTCGGGCGGCTCGGCTTCGAGGACGGGGTCTCCGGGCACATCACGGTGCGCGACCCCGAGTTCAGCGACTGCTTCTGGGTCAATCCGTTCGGGATGCCGTTCGGGCACGTCACGGTGAGCGACCTGGTGATGGCCAACTCCGAGGGGCAGGTCGTCGACGGCCGGTACCACGTGAACCAGGCGGCGTTCACCGTCCACGCCCAGGTGCACGCGGCCCGCCCCGATGTCGTCGCCGTCGCCCACTGCCACTCGGTGCACGGGCGCGCCCTCGCCGCCCTCGGTGACCTGCTGGATCCGATCAGCCAGGAGAGCTGCGCCTTCTACGAGGACCACGCACTGTACGACTCGTACACCGGCGTCACCGTGACCCCGGAGGAGGGCCGGCGGATCGCCGCCGCGCTGGGCAGCGGCAAGGCACTGGTGCTGCGCAACCACGGGATGCTGACCGTGGGGGACTCGGTGGATGCTGCGGCGTGGTGGTTCCTGTCGATGGAACGGTCGGCGCAGGTACAGCTCACCGCCCGCGCCGCGGGACGGCCGGTGCTGATCGGCCACCGGCAGGCGGTGGCCACGCGGGAGCAGCTGGGCGGAGACCTGATGGCGTGGATCAACTACCAGCCCCTGTGGCAGGACATCAGCAGGAGTGAGCCGGACCTGCTGAGCTGAGCCGTGCCAAGCCGCGCCGAGCCGTCGAGACGCCGAGTCGTCCCGGCGTCGTCGAGGATCACCAGACCCCAGACCTCAGACCCCAGACACCAGACCCCAGACACCAGACACCAGACACCAGACACCAGACACCAGACACCAGACACCAGGCATAAGGCATCAGAATCTCCGCAGCACCGCCGCCTTCGTCAGCGCGAACTCCTCGTCGGTGAGCACCCCGTCGCGGTGCAGCTCACCCAACTCCCGTAAGCGGCGCAGCAGCACGTCGTGGTGGTCGGACGGCGGCGCGGTGGCGGAGCCGAGCCGGGACCGGTCCGCGAAGGCGGCCGCCCGTGTGGACGGGTGGGGGAGCCGGGCGGTGACCGCCGTGGCGACGAGGGCCGTGAGCAGGTCGCGGCGGGTGCTGCCCCACAGGTCGAGGGCGTACGGGTCCTTCTCGGGCGGCAGTTTCGACAATGCCGCCTCATGGGTCACGAAGCGCATGAACCCGTCCTCGTACCCGGAGTTGGGCAGCCACTCCACCTGCACCAGGTCGCCGACGGCGATGATCCGCGGCCCCGTGGCCCGCTTCACCCGGTCGGAGGTGTCGCTCCAGTCGATCCGGACCTGCGTACCGTCGAAGGAGACGGTGCCGTCGCTGGACCGCACGGAGACGGGCACCGGCGGGCCGGGCAGGAGGTAGGCCTTGGCGGGCTCCTGCGGGACCTGCTCCAGCAGGAGGGCCCGGCGTATCTCCTCCGCCACGTACTCGGCGACGCCCGAGCGGTCGATCTGGACGGCCAGCCGGTAGGGGTCGGCCGCGTCCGGGAGCCGGCCCCCTGTCGCCTGGAGCAGCGGATCGCAGCCCTCGCGGAGCCGCAGCCGCAGCCGGCCGCGCTTGCGCTCGGGCTCGAAGACGACACCCGACACGGCCTCCAGTGGCACGGTGATCTCCCCGTACGTCTGCCGGAACAACGGCACGGAACGATGGAGCCCCGGCGTGATGCGAACCGTGGCGCCGTCGAAGGCCCAGGTCCCGTCGCGCTGGCTGATCTCGGCCATACGGAAATTCTCGCAGCCGGGCGCTGCACGGGAAGTCCAAGAACGAGAAGCCGGAGAACGGGAGGCCGAGACGGGGAGCCGGAGGGCGCAGAGCCGGAGAACGTGGAGCCGGGGAACGGGGAGTTGGAGAACGTGGAGCCGGGGAACGGGGAGCCGGGGAACGGGGAGTTGGAGAACGGGAAGTCGGGGAGACGACGGAAGCGCGGCGCGGGAGGACATGAAGGTCAACACTCCTCCCGACACGTCACCCGCCGCGGACCGGACCTGCTGGACGGCGAACGCGCCGCGTACGGCACAATTCGACGTCATCGACCGGCAGTTGTACGGCTGTCGTAGGGCGCAGGCGTACGGCCCGGCACGACGGGCTCCGACGCCCGCCGAACGGGCGGCGGCCGGTGGGCCGATGGCGGCCGCGGCCGACGCCGGCGGGTCGATGGTGGTGGGTCGATGACGGTCGACCGGTAGATACTGCCGGGACGGTGCCGCCGACGGGGCAGCGTCCGCGGGGCGGTGCCGACGGACGATGACGATGTGGTGCGGGAAGGCGGCTGGGGCGTGGCGGTGCAGGAGGCGAGACAGGGCGCGGGTGCCCATGAGGGTGGCTGCATGTGTGGCGGCTGCCCGCACGGAGCCCGCGAGGGGCACCGGCGCGCGGTCGCCGACTTCCTGCGCCTGCGCGAGGAGTTCGCGTCGGGCAAGGGACTGCCCGCGGCGGTCGCGTACTCCGCCTCGGCGTCCCGCCAGTGGATCTCCGACGAACTCACCCAGTCCGCCGCCCTCGTCGCCGAACGCGGCCGCGCGGAGGGCGAGGCATGGCTGGGGCGCCTGTGGCCGCGGACGGTGATCGTGGTCTGGGGCGCTGTCGTGATCCTGCTCCTCGTCCAGGCGCTCACCGCGATCGGCGCGGGCTGGAGCGCCGCTCGGACGGCGGGGCTGCTGGCCGCGCTGCTGGTGGGCGCCGCACTGACGGCTGCCGGACGTCTGCACCGCGCCCGGGGAGGCGCGCTGGCGCCCGTGATCGGCGAGGACAACCGGCTGTCCACGTCCCGTGTCGTGGCGGCGAGCTGGGTCCTCCTGTCCGTGTACGCGGTCCTCGTACTGGCCGGGCAGCTGGCCGTCGCCTCGGACCATGGCCGCCGCGACGCGCTGATCGCCGGCCTCGACCTCGCCCGCGGCGCCGGCGTGGTCACCGTCCTGGCGGTGACCTGCGGGATCGCCGTACTGGTGCGGCGCGTGGTCGGTCTGCGCGTGCTCGGCCAGCGCCTGCAGAAGGTACGCGCGGAACGGCCGCGCGCCGCCGACCTGCTGACCGACGACTCGGGTCGGGGCAGCTTCACCGACATCCAGTACCTCGTCGTCAACGCCGCCGCCCTCCTGTTCGCCCTCGTACGGCTCGCCCGCCGCCCCGACCAACTCCCCGACCTGCCCTGGGGCCTGGCCCTCCTCGTCCTGGTCTCCGCGGCCACGTACTACTCCGGCAAGTACGCGGAGGGCGGCCGGCCCGTGATCCTCTCCGTCGTCCGGGCCCGGGAGGCGGGCGACCTCGACGCGCCGATCCGCACCGGGGACGACATCGAGATCCGGGGCGCGGGTTTCGTGCCACCGGGTGCCCGGACCGCGGACCGTCTGTCCCGCATGGTGGTCCGCGTCGGTGCCGTCCATGTGCACGTACCGCTCGTCCCCGTCGCCGGAGGTTTCAGCAACCCGACGGACGCCGTGCTGACCGTGCCGGTACCCGCCGACGTGGAGCCCGGCCGGGTGGAGGTCCAGGTCGTCACAGCCGCGGGAGTGGAGACCAACCGCTGCACGATCGAGGTCCTGGACTGACCCGGCGGACCGGATCTCCTGCGCGGAGCGGATCTCCTGCGCGGACCGGCTCTCCTGCACGGAGCGGATCCCCGGCGCAGAAACAGACGCCGCACCCATTGAGCGCCACCCCCCTTTCGTACGTATGGTCAGTTGTGTCAGTTGAGGGGTCAACGGCACGGCGGCGGAAGGCGGCGCACAGTCATGACGCATAGCATGCGGGCGAACACGCGGACCCCCCATCTCGGTGGCGACCATGACTGGCGTGACACCGCCACTCGCTATGCCCTGCTACCCCTGCGCATCTTCCTCGGCGTCACCTTCATCTACGCGGGCCTCGACAAACTCACCGACAGCGCGTTCATGTCCGAGACGGGCGCCGGGTCGATCGGGGACACGATGCGCTCGGTGCGCGACTCCGCGGCGATCCCCCAGCTCGTCGACCTCGCCCTGGAGAACCCGGTCGGCTTCGGTTACGCCATCGCCCTCGGTGAGCTCCTCGTCGGCATCGGCGCCCTTCTCGGTATCCTCACCCGTCTCGCCGCATTGGGCGGTGCCCTGATCTCCCTCAGCCTGTGGCTGACGGTCAGCTGGGCGGCCGACCCCTACTACTACGGCAACGACCTCCCCTACCTCATGGCCTGGCTCCCGCTCGTCCTCGCCGGTGCCACCGTCCTCTCGATGGACGAGGCCGTCCGCGCCCGGCGCAGGCGGAGGACGGGCGGCTACCGCTAGAGCGAGCCCGGGGCCCTGCCCGCAGGACACCGGCCGACAGCGGACCTCACTTGGTCCAGTGCGAGGGGCCGGCGCCCGGCGCCCGTCCGCACCGCGCCTCCTCGGCCCCCCGTGCGGGTGATGGCCGGCGGCCGCGTATCGCACGGGTCAGGACGGCGGTCGCACCCGCGAGGCACAGACCCCCGGTGACCATGGGGACGGCCACGAACCAGGAGACGTCCCAGGCACCGCCCGCGTCACCGGCGTAGACGAGGGCGGTCAGCGAGAGGAACAGGCCCGCGACGAGCTTGCCGGGCTGGAAGTCATGGCGCAGCACGGGTCACCTCCGCCTGTCCCACGCCGACCTCGAGGAGGATGTCGAGCGTGCCGCCGGCCTCCGGGTCGCTCTGTGCGCCGCCCGTCGGGGAGAGCGTCAGCTCCCTCTTCTTGTCCGGTGCCACGTCGATGTCCTCCTTGCTGTCCCCCGGCAACTGGATGTCACCGATGCCCACCTCGATGGTCAGGTGCACGGTGGCGTCCGGGGGAACCACCACCCGCACCTTGCCGACGCCCACCTCCGCGCGGGTCGTCAGCGTCCGTCCTTCCGGCACGTCCAGCCGCGACAGGTCCAGAGTGCCCACACCCGTACTGAGGTCGTACCGCGACTCCACGTCCGCGACGGCGGTGGGCGTCCAGGTCGTCCGTGCCCAGTGCGGGCTCAGGTGCGCAGGCAGCGCCGCCGAGCCCACCAGCAGCCCCGCTGTCACCACCGCGAGGATGATCGACCCCGCACCCGTACGTCCCAGGAACGCGCTGACCGCGATCCCCAACCCGAACACGGCGAGCGCGCAGGCCAGACCGGCCTGCAGACCGGTGTTCAGCGCCTGGTCGTCCCATGCCAGGCGGGCACCGATCCCACCGGCCAGCAGCGCGAGCAGGAATATCCAGCCGCCGGTCCGGCGGGGCGCCCGCGGCCTGGGCTCCCCGGCGGTGGACGTCTTCCGCGGGGACGAGGCGCCGCGGGCGATGTTGATCGACGCCGCGATGTCGCGCTCCCGGGACGTCTGAGGTCCCCACAGGTAGCCCGTGCCGCCCACGTGCGTTCCGTCCTTGACTATCGGGTCCCGCCACCAGGACGGGTAGGACGCCGGGACGGGCGGCGCCTGAGCTTCCGGGGGAGCGACGGCGACGGCCTGCGCGGCCAGCGGGTCGGGGTCGGGAGTGCCGCGCTGCCGCGACCAGTACCCCGCGCCCGCGAGGAGCAGGGAGAGGAGCACGGCGAAGGACAGGACCCCGCCATTGCCCAGCATGGTGAGAAAGACACCGCAGCCGACCAGCGAGAACAGTATGGCCGTCAGGCCTTGGCCGTCGACGCGGCCGGTCAGCAGCTTGCGTATCTCGTTCTCCTCCTCGTCGTCGGCCGGCACGAACAGCCAGACGAAGCCGTAGAAGAGGAGGCCCACGCCGCCGGTCAGGGAGAGCACCGCGAGCCCGATCCGGAAGATCACCGGGTCCATGTCGTACTGCCGCCCGAGCCCGGAGCACACCCCGGCCAGCACCTTGAAATGCCGGTCGCGCCGGAACCCGGCGGAAGGCGGGGCGATCTCCTCGGCCGTCCCGCCGACGGCGCCGGCCGCCGGCTGGTCCCCGGGCGCACCCGTGCCCGCCTGTGCGTCCGCGCCCGCCCGCGCGCTCCCGTGCGCGCGCGGCTCCTCACCCGTGCCCGGCGGGGGCGTGCCGTCCTGCGGCCCGGTGGCCTGCCGCCGGGCACCCGGACCCGAGCCGGGGCCCGGCTCCGCTGCCGCGTGCTGCTGATCTGTCATGTGTCCATCGTGGACGCCCGCAGCGCCCGGCGGCAGCCGGGATGACCCTGGCCCGACCCTGATATTGCCCCGGGGATGCGTTCGACCGCGAGCCCCGACGAAGATCAGGGGCGTCTCGGGGACCGACCCTGATGCCAGGGTCCGCCATGCGTGTGAACATCGATGGCATGCCGGAAGCCGCAGCCACGCCAGTCGACAGTCCGCGGCCCCCGCGCAAGCTCTACCGCAGCAGCGACGGGCGCTGGCTCGGAGGCGTGGCGCGAGGGCTCGCGGGGCATCTCGGGCTGCCTGTGGCGTGGCTGCGCCTCGTCTTCGCCGGGCTGTTCCTCGCGACGGACGGTCTCGGCGCGCTCCTGTACGCGGCGTTCTGGTTCTTCGTCCCGCTCGGTGTGGGCGGCGTCGGCCACCAGCGTCCCCCGGCCCTCTCCACGGAGGCCTCGCCGGACGGCCGCCGCAGACTCGTGGCCCGCAAGCCGGACAGGGGCCAGATCGTCGCCCTCCTCCTCATGGTCGTCGTGGTCATGGTCTTCGTCGGCAGGGTGGATCTAGGCGTCGGGGCCAAGGCGTACCTGTGGCCGACCGTGCTGGTCGCGGCCGGCGTCGCCCTGGTCTGGCGGCAGGCCGACAACGCCCGGCGGGCCCGCTGGGCCGAGGTGGGCCGCCGGCGACGGACGCTCACGCTGCTCCGCTCCGTCGGCGGTGTCCTCCTCGTCACCGCCGGCGTCTCCGGGATATTCGTGCTGCAGGGCTCCGCCGCCCACCTCGGCTCGGTGCTGCAGGCGGCGCTCGCCGTTCTCGTCGGCATAGCACTGCTCGCCGGTCCCTACCTGGTCCGCATGACCCAGGACCTGTCCGAGGAGCGCCTCATGCGCATCCGCGCCCAGGAGCGGGCCGAGGTCGCCGCCCATGTGCACGACTCCGTGCTGCACACGCTGACGCTGATACAGCGCAACGCGGAGAACGCGGGCGAGGTGCGCCGCCTCGCCCGGGCCCAGGAGCGCGACCTGCGCAACTGGCTGTACAAGCCGGAGGGGACCGGCAAGGACGAGGCCGACGAGCCCGACACACTGGCCGAGGCCGTGAAGCGCAACGCGGCCGAGGTGGAGGACAAACACGGCGTTCCCCTCGAGGTCGTGGTCGTCGGCGACTGCCCCCTCGACGAACGCCTGGGCGCACAGATGCAGGCCGCGCGTGAGGCGATGGTCAATGCCGCCAAGTACGGTGGCGAGGGCGGTGCCGTACAGGTCTTCGCGGAAGTCGAGGGCAGGAAGGTCTTCGTGTCCGTGCGCGACCGCGGACCCGGCTTCGACCTGGACGCGATACCCGCCGACCGGATGGGCGTCAGAGAATCGATCATCGGCCGCATGGAGCGCAACGGGGGGACGGCACGGCTGCGCGCCGTCCCCGGCGGCGGCACGGAGGTCGAGCTGGAGATGGAGAGGGCGGAGACGACGTCATGAGCGACTCGTACGGGGCGAGCGGACCGACCGTGCCGGACGGTCCGGGTACGGGCCCGGGGAATGGTGGCGACGGCGGGGTGGGTACCGGACCGGCCGGCGACGCCGCGCGGGTGCCCGCGCCGGCCGCGCCGACCGGGGAGCCCGCGGGGGTGAGCGGGACCGCGGCCGGGAGGCGTGTGCGCGTCGTGCTGGTCGACGACCACCGCATGTTCCGTACGGGTGTGCAGGCGGAGATCGGCCAGACGGAACGGACCGGGGTCGAGGTGGTCGGGGAGGCGGCCGACGTCGACCAGGCGGTCTCGGTCATCACGGCGGCCCGCCCCGAGGTGGTCCTCCTCGACGTGCACCTCCCGGGTGGCGGAGGGGTCGAGGTACTGCGGCGCTGCGCGCCGTTGATGACCGACCCCGAGCAGCCCGTGCGGTTCCTCGCCCTGTCCGTCTCGGACGCCGCCGAGGACGTCATCGGTGTCATCCGGGGCGGCGCCCGGGGATACGTCACCAAGACGATCACCGGCTCGGATCTCGTGGACTCCGTCTTCCGTGTCCAGGAGGGTGACGCGGTGTTCTCGCCGAGGCTGGCCGGGTTCGTCCTCGACGCCTTCGCCTCCACGGATGCCCCGCCCGTCGACGAGGACCTGGACCGCCTGACCCAGCGCGAGCGCGAGGTCCTGCGCCTCATCGCCCGCGGTTACGCCTACAAGGAGATCGCCAAGCAGCTGTACATCTCCGTCAAGACGGTCGAGTCCCACGTCTCGGCGGTCCTCCGGAAGCTCCAGCTGTCCAACCGGCATGAGCTGACCCGGTGGGCCACGGCGCGACGACTGGTGTGAGAACGACTGGTGTGAGGGCTCCTGCGAGGACGCCTGGTGCCGGTGCGAGGAGGGCCGAGGGGAGCCTCACACCACTCGCGAGGCCCCCGCGAACGGCATCTCGTCGAGCGGAGCGACGCGTACCGGCGCCGACGGGTTCGGTGCGTGGATCATCCGGCCGTTGCCCACGTAGATGCCGACGTGGCTGATCCCGGAGTAGAAGAACACCAGATCGCCCGGCAGCAGTTGGGACCGCGGGACCCGTCGGCCCACGTCGATCTGTGCGTACGTCGTCCTGGGCAGGGAGACGCCGGCCGAGCGGTACGCCGCCTGGACCAGCCCCGAGCAGTCGAAGGCGTCGGGTCCGGTCGCCCCCCACACGTACGGGCTGCCGAGCTTGCTGTACGCGTACGTGATCGCTGCTGACGTGCGGGAGTTGGGCGCCGGGACGGCCGAGGGGGCTGCCGGGGAGGGCCCGGAGGGGCGCTGCGGCGGCGAGGAGGCCGTGGACGGTGACGTGGACCGCGTGCCGCCCGCTCGATCCCGCTCCGCGCGTTCGACCGCCCGCGTTCGCGCCAGCAGCCGTCGCGCTTCGCCGAGCTTTGCGGTGATCGTCGTCTTGTGCCGCCGCAGCTCCGTCTGCCGGGACCGGAGGGTGGCGAGCTCGGTGTGCGCGGCGTCCTGCAGCTGTTCGAGCCCGCGCAGGTGCTTCCGGACACGAGTGACGTTCGACGCCTGTCGGGTCTCCAGCCGCTCGGCGTAGGCCGCCTCCGCCAGGTACCGGTCCGGGTCGCCGGACAGTGCCAGCTGCCACGCCGGATCGAGGCCGCCGCCGCGGTACCGGGCCGCCGCCATCGCGCCCAGTTCCTCCCGCGCGGACTCGAGGAGCGCGGTGCGGCGCGCCGCCTCGTCCCGCAGGTCGTCCAGCCGCTCCTGCGCCGTGTCGGCCTCCTCCTCGGCACCGTTGTACTTCTCGGTGGCGACCTCCGCCTCCTCGTACAGCTCGGTCACCCTGGCCTGGGCCTGCGTCGGGGTGAGCCGGGGGTCGGCGTGCCCGGTACCGTCGAAGCCGGCCGCGCTCGCCGCGCCCGCCAGGGCGATGGTGGCGGCGGTGCGGGCCGTGCTCCCGCCGAGTGGGCGCTTCCTGGGTCTGCGGTGCGCTGCCACCTGGACGTCATGTCCCTTCGTCGTACGACCGACCGCCGTACGGACCCGGCGGCCCTCGTGTCCGGCGACGGCCCGCACAGGGGGGAGCGGGCCGCCGCCGGACCTTCCTCGGCGGTGGTGTCCGACGGCCGCCCCTGGCCCGGGCGGCGGTGAGGAGCCGGTCACCTGCTGAAGGACGCTAAACCGGGCGGTGACGACTTGGTAACGCCATGTTCGGAACTGGCATGCTCCGACTGGAAATGGCGGCGCATGACCGCGTACCCGTCCCGACGTCGCCGCCTTGGTGAGCCCCGGCGACCGAAGCGCCGGTTCCGCAGTGCTGAAGGGCGGTGCGGTGCTATGGCCACCAGGGCACCGGCCCCGGGCCATGGATCCGTGGCCCGGGGCCGGTGTCGGGAGGGGGAAGGGCCGCGGAATAGGCTCCGGCCTCATGGACGTACTCATCCATCTCTTCGTCGCCCTGCACATCATCGGTATCGCCGCCCTCCTCGGAGGCTTCCTCACCCAGATGAAGGCGATGGGCCAGGGCACGGCCCGTTTCGTTCCCGGGATGCTGCACGGCGCGCTGACGATGCTCGTCACCGGTGTCGCTCTGGTCGGCCTCCACCAGGCCGAGGACCACACCGTCAACAACATCAAGATCGGCGTGAAGCTGGTCCTGCTGGTCGTGATCCTGGGGCTCGTGTACGTGAAGCGGGACGAGGAGAAGGTGGACAAGGGGCTGTTCGGGCTGGTGGGCGCGCTCACCACGGCGAACATCTTCATCGCGGTGTTCTGGAGCTGAGCAGCCAGCGGGTCACACCCGTCCCGGGAGCACGCGTAGGTCGCCCCGGAGACCGCGCGCGCCGTCCCGGAATCCCGGCCGCTGCCGCGGGAGCGCGCCCGGCCGTTACGCCGGCCGCACCACGCCGTGGATCGACGACTCCCCGTCGTAGAAGATCGACTCCTCGCGGACGTACGTCCCCGGCTTCGGCGCGTGGATCATCATGCCGTTGCCGACGTAGAGGCCGACGTGCGTGATGTCGTCGTAGAAGAAGACCAGGTCACCGGGTCGGATGTCGCTGAGGGAGACCGTCGTGCCCGCCTCGACCTGGTCGTACGTCGTACGCGGGAGGTCGACACCGGCAGCCTTCCAGGCGGCTTGGGTGAGGCCTGAGCAGTCGTAGGAGTCGGGGCCGGTGGCGCCCCAGACGTACGGCTTGCCGATCTGGGCGCGGGCGAGGGCCAGTACCTTGGCGGCCTTGGAGGCGTAGCCGGAGTCGTCGGCGGTGGCGCCGCTGCCGGCACCGGCGGCCGGCGCGGTCTCCTGCGGGGCGGCCTGCTCCTGCGCGGCCTCCCTTTCGGCCCGGGCCTCGGCTTCTGCTTCGGCCGCGGCAGCCTCCTGCCGCGCCAGCTCCGCCGCCCTGCGCTCGGCCTGCTCCTGCTCCTCCTGCTCGATCGACGCCAGCCGGGCCTTCTCCTCGGCGGTCAGCCGCGACAGCAGTCCGCGCGCCTCGGCGAGCTTAGCCTGCACCTCGGCCTTGGCCGACTGCAGCGTGTTCTGCGACTCGGTGAGCGTGGCGAGGCTCTCGGCGGCCTCCTCGCGCTTGTTGGCCGTCTCGGCCCGCTGGTCGATGAAGTCGTCGACCACGTCCTGCTGCCGGGCGGTCAGGCGGTCCGTCAGCTGGTTCCGGTGCAGGTAGTCCTGCGGGTCGTCGGCCAGCAGCAGCGCGGCCGTCCCGGAGACCGCCGAGCCCGTGCGGTACTGGGCCGCCGCGAAGGAACCCAGCCTCTCCCGCGCCTCGTTGAGCTGCTCCGTCCGTCGGGCCATGTCGTCGAGGAGGGTGTCGGCCCGCTTCTTCTGCTTGGTCGTCTTCTCCTTGGCCGCGTTGTACGTCTCCGTGGCCGACTCGGCCTGGCGGTACAGGGCGTCGACCTTCTTCTCGACGTCCTCCAGGTTCGGCCTGTCGTCGGTCGCCGGCGCGGCGTCCGCCGTCTGGGAGAGCAGGGCCACGGAGGTCAGGGCCGCCGTCGCGAGGGCGGGGGTCCGTATGCCTGCGCGCGTCCGGGCGGGACGCGGCTTTCGGTGCGGCGCCATGGGGGAGGCGACTCCTTCCGTCGTCCGCCGGCCGGGTGAGTGGCGGGGTGTCTCCGGGGCCTTCCGGCTCCCGAGGGAGGGTTCGGGCTCTGGTGCGTCCCGGAGGGCGTGCCCTGCGGTCCGTGCCGCGTACGGCGGTGTCGACGTGCGGACACCGCGGTGTCCGCGGTCGGACCGGTCCCTTCGAGGACGGTGGGTTCCCGGCTCCGGCTGCCGTACGGGCGCGCCGGACTCGGCGGAGGCTGCCCGGCCCGGCGTCGTTCGCCGGTTCGGTCGAGCGACCGTCCAGCACGCTAGCCAAGAAGTGAGGCTCCTGTGAAGGTTGATGCGTGATATGCCCGATACGTTTTCGTGACCTTTCTCCAAACGGTTGACGTGACACGGACGGTGACGGCGTCTGTCGCCGCTGTGACGTGTCCGTGGCGTGCCTGCCGGACGGCGGGAGGGCAAGCTCACGGCCCTCAGTTTCCGGGGTGGTCCCTGCTTGTCGGTGGAGCCGCCTAGACTCGGAGAGCGATGAGCAGCCTCTTTGACGACAGCTTCCTGGCGGATCTCCAGGGCTCGCGGGCCCCCGAGGGAGAGCCCCCGCCGCCGCCCGAGGACGATCACGTACCGGAGTCGGTTCCGGACGATCTGTTCGGCGGGAAGTTCGACGTGCCTCCGGACCGGGAGCCGTACTACCGCGACGGCGCCCCCCGGCCCGCCCTCGACCCGGCGGCCCTGCTGGAAGGGCTGAACGACAACCAGCGCGCGGCGGTCGCCCACGCCGGCTCGCCCCTGCTCATCGTGGCCGGCGCCGGTTCCGGCAAGACCCGCGTCCTCACGCACCGCATCGCGCACCTGCTGTCCGAGCGGGGCGCCCACCCCGGCCAGATCCTCGCGATCACTTTCACCAACAAGGCCGCGGGCGAGATGAAGGAGCGCGTCGAGCAGCTCGTCGGCCCGCGCGCGCACGCGATGTGGGTGATGACCTTCCACAGCGCGTGCGTACGGATCCTGCGGCGGGAGAGCAAGAAGCTCGGCTTCACGTCCTCGTTCTCGATCTACGACGCCGCCGACAGCAAGCGGCTGATGGCCCTGGTCTGCCGTGACCTGGACCTCGACCCCAAGCGCTTCCCGCCCAAGTCCTTCAGCGCCAAGATCTCCAACCTGAAGAACGAGCTGATCGACGAGGAGGACTTCGCCGGACAGGCCGCCGACGGGTTCGAGAAGACCCTCGCCCAGGCGTACGCGCTCTACCAGTCGAGGCTGCGCGAGGCCAACGCGCTCGACTTCGACGACCTGATCATGACGACGGTCAACCTGCTGCGCGCCTTCCCGGACGTCGCCGAGCACTACCGCCGCCGCTTCCGCCACGTCCTCGTGGACGAGTACCAGGACACCAACCACGCGCAGTACGCCCTGGTCAGGGAGCTGGTGGGCCCTGCGGGCGGCGAGGGGGACGGTCCTGGCGAGGGGCCCGCCGAGCTGTGCGTCGTGGGCGACGCCGACCAGTCGATCTACGCCTTCCGCGGTGCCACCATCCGCAACATCCTCCAGTTCGAGGAGGACTACCCGAACGCGACGACGATCCTGCTGGAGCAGAACTACCGCTCCACCCAGACGATCCTCTCCGCGGCCAACGCGGTCATCGAGCGCAATGAGTCCCGCCGCCCCAAGAACCTGTGGACCAACGCCGGCGCGGGCGCCCGGATCACCGGATACGTCGCCGACACCGAGCACGACGAGGCGCAGTTCGTCGCCGACGAGATAGACCGCCTGACGGACGCGGGCGAGGCCAAAGCCGGCGACATGGCCGTGTTCTACCGGACGAACGCCCAGTCCCGTGTCTTCGAAGAGATCTTCATCCGTGTCGGCCTGCCCTACAAGGTCGTCGGTGGCGTCCGCTTCTACGAGCGCAAGGAGGTCCGGGACGTCCTCGCCTACCTGCGCGTCCTGGCCAACCCAGAGGACTCGGTCCCGCTGCGCCGCATCCTGAACGTGCCCAAGCGCGGCATCGGCGACCGCGCCGAGGCGATGATCGACGCCCTCGCCCAGCGCGAGAAGATCAGCTTTCCGCAGGCGCTGCGGCGCGTGGACGAGGCGTACGGCATGGCCGCGCGCTCGGCGAACGCCGTCAAGCGGTTCAACACGCTCATGGAGGAGCTGCGCACGATCGTCGAGTCGGGCGCGGGCCCGGCCACCGTCGTGGAGGCGATCCTCGAGCGCACCGGCTACCTGGCCGAGCTGCAGGCGTCGACCGACCCGCAGGACGAGACCCGCATCGAGAACCTGCAGGAACTCGCCGCCGTGGCACTGGAGTTCGAGCAGGAGCGTGGCGAGGACGAGCAGGGCACCCTCGCGGACTTCCTGGAGCAGGTCGCCCTGGTCGCCGACTCCGACCAGATCCCCGACGAGGACGAGGACGGCTCGGGCGTCATCACGCTCATGACCCTGCACACGGCCAAGGGCCTGGAGTTCCCGGTCGTCTTCCTCACCGGCATGGAGGACGGCGTGTTCCCGCACATGCGCGCCCTCGGCCAGACCAAGGAGCTGGAGGAGGAGCGGCGGCTCGCGTACGTGGGCATCACCCGCGCGCGGGAGCGGCTCTACCTCACCCGCTCGACCCTGCGCAGCGCCTGGGGCCAGCCCTCGTACAACCCGCCCTCCCGCTTCCTGGAGGAGATCCCGGCGGCGCACCTGGACTGGAAGCGCACGGGCGCGACCGGTCCCGCGGCCGCCGGGCCGGTCTCGGGGATCGCCGCCTCCCTGTCGTCCTCCCGTTCCCGCTCGTCGGCGTCGGGCGCGTCCGGCTTCGCGACGCGCCGTGCCGGCGAGAAGCCCGTGGTGGCGCTGGCGGTCGGCGACCGGGTGACCCACGACCAGTTCGGCCTCGGCACCGTCGTCGGCGTCAAGGGCACGGGGGCGAACACGGAGGCGACGGTCGACTTCGGGGACACCAAGCCGAAGCGTCTGCTGCTGCGGTACGCGCCGGTGGAGAAGCTCTAGGAGGCGGCGGACGGCGGAAAGGGGGCCGGGCACCTGATCGTCAGGTGCCCGGCCCCCTTTCACGCTCACGCTTCGGCGGCTCCGGAACTTCAGGACGGGTCGAGGCCGTGACTGCGGAACCAGGCCAGCGGGTCTATCGCCGAGCCACCCCCGGGCCGTACCTCGAAATGCAGGTGCGGGCCGGTCGAGTTGCCCGAGTTGCCCGAGTAGGCGATCGTGTCGCCGGCCTTCACCGTCGTGCCCGAGGCGACGTTGTACGTGGAGAGGTGGCAGTACCACGTCTCCGTGCCGTCCATGGCCGTCACGATCACCATGTTGCCGTACGCGCTGTTCCACTGGGTCCGCACGGTGCCGTCGGTCGCCGCCATGATCGGTGTCCCGTAGGCCACCGGGAAGTCGATGCCGGTGTGCATGGACATCCAGTTGATGCCGGACTGCCCGTAGTACGCGCTGAGACCGTGCTGCGCCGCCGGCAGCGCGAACTTCGGGCGCAGCCGTTCCTGGCGCGCCGCTTCCTCTGCCGCCTTCTTCTTCTCCAGCTCCTGCTGCGCCTTGAGGTCGATGCGCTCCTGGGTGCGGCTCGCCCGGTCGGCGAAGTCGTCGGCCCCGGCGGAGAGGCTCTCCAGCTGGGTGTCGAGCTTGTTGTTGGCGGTGGAGGGCTTCACCGGGGCCGCGTCCGGGGCGCTGGCCGTCATCTCCTTGCCGTCGTCACCTTCCACGCCCACGGAGGCGGCGGCGATGCCGGCCACGCCCATGACGCAGACCGAGGGCACGGCGACGGTCAGCAAGGCGGAACGCTTCGCCGGAGCGGAACGCCGCGTCGGGCCACGCCGCCGGGAGCGTCCTGCCGCCCGCGCCGCCGCCCGGCCGGTACCGGCCGCCGCGGCATCGGTTGGCGCGAGTTCCTCCTCGTCCGCCTGCGGATCGGCGAAGCCGTCGACGGGCGTCTCATAGCCGTCCGTGCCGTCGAAGGCGTCCTCCGCGGCGGCCGACGGCTCATGGCCGTAGGCGGTGACCTGTTCGAAGGCCGAGGTGGCCTGCTGGTCGACGGTGTCGGGGGACGTGTGCTCCGGCGCGAAGGTTTCGGTGGAGTGGTGCTCGTAGGTGTCCGGGGCGGGTGTGCCGTCGCTGTTCCACTGCGTCGCGTCGTACGCGCCCGTGTCGAAGAGCTGCGCGCCCGTCCACTGCTGTGTCTGGTCGGGCTGCCCCGGCTCGCCCGCCTGGATGAGCTGGTCGGCCTCGAGCCAGCCCTGTCCCTGGGTGTTCCACTGCCCGGTCGCCTCGGGGCCCGGCGCCTGCGCGGGCACCTCGCCGAGGTGTTCGTAGCCGGTGTTCCAGCCGGTGCTGTCGTAGGCGCCCGTGTCGTACCCGGTCTGGTGCGGGACGGCGTACGGGTCGTGGCTCAGCGTCTGGTGGCTGCCGGTCGACCACTGCGAGGCGTCGTACGAGCCCGTCCCGTCGTTCCCCGGCATCGAGCCGAAGAGCGGGTCGGTCCCGTAGGCCGCGGTGGCCGTGGTGTCGAAGGATCCGGTTTCGAACGCGCCCGGCGAGGTAACCGTGGAGTGCTGGCCGGTGTCGAAACCGGTGGCGTCGTAGCCGCCGTACGTGGTGAAGTCGCCGTACGAGGCTTCCTGATGGCCGTACGACGCATAGGGCGCCGAGGCCGCATCGGAAGCCGGGGCCGGGGTTGTCGCTGTCCCCGACACATGACGGTCGTTCACCAACTTCTCTTTCGCCTCGACAACAGGGGCTGGCAGAGCAGTGCGGCGACTGTACCCGGCGGTATGCGGGCGCGACAATCTTCAACGGGTTTCGTGCCTTCAGGAAACGGGCATTCGAGCGTCTTTCGCCGCTCTGTGTACACAGCTTTGGCCCTGCGTTCGATAAGCGTTCGACAATGGGAGGCCGTTCCTCGGCTGTCGGACGGCTGTCGGACGGCTGTCGGACGGGCTGTCGGGCGCGAGGACGGCGGCCCGTCGGCTCCGGCTGCGGAGCCGCCCGAGTGCTCCCTGTTCCGCCGACTCGTGACGATCAGGCCACGGTCAGCCCTCCCGCGCCGGATTCCGGCTGCCGCTCGGCCCCGCCGGTCGTCACGCCGGATGTCTGGTCGAGGTCGAGCGCCTGGCGCACACCGGTGGCGACGGCGGGATGGACGGGCAGTGCGAGATGTCCGATACCGCTCACCCGGACGTTCTGCGCCATCAGATCGGGATGATCGATGGACGCGGCCTCCAGCGGATCCATCAGGTGATCCAGATCACTCCAGAACGCCACGAAGTGCGTACGGCAACCGGGTGCCGACTGCTGCAGCTCCTCGAGCACGGTGGATCCCGGCCGCATCTGCCGGACGATCGGATGGGCGTTGGCCAGGGGGGCCACGCGGGTGCCCGCGTGCGGGGTGCCGAGCGTGACGAGGGTCCGGACTCGGGAGTCGCCGCCTAGCCGCTGTACGTAGTACCGGGCGATCAGTCCGCCCAGGCTGTGCCCCACGATGTCCACCCGCTCCTGGCCCGTGCGCTCGCAGATGTCCGCTATGTGCCGGCCGAGCAGTTCGGCGGCGGTGCGGATGTCGCAGGTGAGGGGTGAGTAGTTGAGCGACTCGATCTGCCGGCGGCCGTGCTGGGCGAGGGAGCGGCGCAGCAGGACGAAGACGGAACGGTTGTCTATGAAGCCGTGGAGCAGGACCACCGGGGGCCTGGCCCCGGTCGGCAGCGGAGCGGCGTCGGGCGGGAGGGGTGTGGGGACCGGCCGGCGCTCCTGGGTGATCCCGGACGGATACAGGAGCAGATGGCCCGCGAGGATCGCGAACTCCAGGGCGGTCGCCTTCAGCAGGGCGACCGAGAGCCCCGTGAGCCTGCCGGGGAGCTGGGGAAGGCCGGGCAACTCCGGTAAACGGCCCTGGCAGAGCGGCAGAAAGGGCAGTGCTGCCCGGGTGACCTTCATGGCCGACCTCCCGTCGGCACGCGGGAGGACTCCTCTGTCCCCCGTGTGCACTCGTGGTGAACCGTGTCGGAGGTGGGCGACGGTGCGAGTGCGGCGTGCGCGACGCACGGGGCGCCGGTGACGCGACGACGGGCCTTGCCCTGCTGGTGACGTGGTGCCCTGCCGCCTTCACGGCCGTGGCGGTCCCCGTCACCGGACGAGCGTGGGTCCCCGCTTTCGTGCTCGTGCCATCGCCGAAGCGCCCCACCGCTGTCGCCTCCCGCCGGCGCTGTGGTGGTGCGGCCACCTCGTGGCGGCTCTCCTTGCACACCCTCCGGTCGAGGCGCTCGCGCCACAGGTCCGTGCGGCACGGAGGCCGTCGATCCCCACGACGCGTGTGCCGCGGGAACTCGGAACGGTGCGCGGCGAACGTGTCCCACGTGTGATTTCCCCCTCGCTCTCCGCCGTGAAACTGCCGGTTGCGGGATGCTGGCGATAACGTTCGTTCACTTCCCCGGCCGTGCGGTACGGGGGCCCGGGGCCGCTGGGCGTCCGGTGCGGTGGGTGACGGTACGAGCGGTACGCGTACGGGTTGGTGGAGTCGTTACATGGAGGCAGTGATGGGTGTGACAGCCGGTCCGATCCGCGTGGTGGTGGCCAAGCCGGGGCTCGACGGCCACGACCGCGGGGCCAAGGTGATCGCGCGGGCGCTGCGCGACGCCGGTATGGAGGTCATCTACACCGGTCTCCACCAGACGCCGGAGCAGATCGTCGACACCGCGATCCAGGAGGACGCCGACGCGATCGGTCTCTCCATCCTCTCCGGTGCCCACAACACGTTGTTCGCGGCTGTCATCGAGCTCCTCGAGGAGCGGGACGCCGCGGACATCAAGGTCTTCGGCGGCGGCATCATCCCCGAGGCCGACATCCCGCCCCTCAAGGAGAAGGGCGTCGCCGAGATCTTCACGCCCGGCGCCACGACCACGTCGATCGTGGACTGGGTCCGGACGAACCTCCGGCAGCCGGCGGGAGCGTAACGGCTGCCGCTCCCGGTACGGCTGGTACGGCTCGTGCCGCCGGGTCATGACGCGGTCAGCTCCTCCGCCATGGCGGCGCGCAGGCGCAGGGTCGTGACGAGTCGCTGGAACGCCTCCGACCAGTACCCGCCGGCCCCCGGGGACGCGTCCTCCGGCTCCTCGGGAGTGGCCGTGAGCGCGGTCAGCCGCGCGGCTTCCGCGGGGTCCAGGCAGCGTTCGGCGAGCCCCATCACCCCACTGAAACTCCACGGGTAACTACCGGCGTCCCGCGCGATGTTGAGCGCGTCCACCACCGCCCGTCCCAGCTCCGCGGACCACGGGACGGCGCACACGCCGAGCAACTGGAACGCCTCCGACAGCCCGTGCGCCGCGATGAACCCCGCCACCCACGCGGACCGCTCCCCGGCTCCCAGCGTGGCGAGCAGTTTGGCCCGCTCGGCCAGCGACACCGCGCCGGGGCCGGCGGCCTGCGGCACGGAGGGCTCCCCCAACAGCGCCCTGGACCAGTCGGCATCCCGCTGCCGTACCGCCGCCCGGCACCACGCGGCGTGCAGCTCACCCTGCCAGTCGTCCGCCACCGGCAGCACCACGATGTCCTCCGGTGTCCGCCCCCCGAGCCGCCGCGACCACGAACCGAGCGGCGCGCCCTCCACCAACTGGCCCAGCCACCACGACCGTTCACCACGACCCGCTGGGGCCTTCGCCACCACACCGTCGCGCTCCATGCCCGCGTCGCACTCGTGCGGTGGCTCGACCACGATCACGGGGGCGTCTCGCGTGTGGTCGACCGCCACGCACGACCCCGCGCGGTCGGCCATCCGTGCGGCGAGCGCCGAACCCGGCAGCGCGGTCAGCAGTTCGGCCGCGGTCGCCCGTACGTTGCGGCTGCGGTCGCCCAACGCCTCCTCCAGGAAGGGCTCGTCCGCCGCCTCGAGTCGTGTGCGCAGCGAATCGAGGAACATGAGCCTGTCCTCGGCCCGCTCCGTCGCCCAGGTGCTCTGCAGCAGCTCCCGCGCGGCCACCGGCTCCCGCGCCCGCAGCGACGCCAGGAGGGCGACGCGCTCGGCGAACAGGCCCTCCTGCCACAGCCGCCGGACCCGGTCGGCGTCCCGGGAGTCCGGCAGCCGGGCGCCCCCGCCCGGCGCGGCCCGCAGCGCGAAACGCCAGTCCGGGTTCAGCCGGGCCAGCCACAACGCGCGCGGGCCCGCGAACGCCAGGGCTGCCGGACGCAGGTCGGTACGCCCCCGGGCCGCGTCCAGCAGTGCGGGCAGCGCCTCGGGAGGTGCCGCGAAGCCGCGCGCGTTGGCCGTGGCCAGCCATTGCGGCAACAGCTCCATGAGATCGGGAGCCGTGCTCCTGCGGCCGCCGCTCCCCGTTCCCGGCCGGTCGGCCAGGAGCTGCGCCAGTCTGCGTGCCGCGGCCGGCGGGAGCGGTGGCCGCGCGTCCTTGTCCGCGGGCACCGGCCG
>NZ_JAVRHI010000072.1:0-5163 GCF_034105845.1 Streptomyces sp. CRN 30
CGGCGGCGCCTCGGACGTGTCCGTCGCGCGCTGGGTGCCGGCGCTGGTGGCCTGCGCCGTGGCGGCGCTCCTGCTGACCGGGGCCGGGCTGAAGCGGCCCGAGGGCAAGGCCCGCGCCGGCTGTCTCGGCGCGGCCACCGCCATCGCCTACGCGCTCACGGCCGCCCTGATGAAGGACGCCATGGACAGCTGGGACACCGGCGGCCCGGTCGGCTTCCTGACCGCGTGGCAGACGTACGCGTTCGCCGCGGCCGGTGTCTGTGCGGTGCTCCTGCTGGAGCACGCCCTGCAGGGCGGCCCCCTGGTCGCCTCCCAGCCGGCCCTCACGCTGGGGGACGCGACGGTGAGCCTCCTGCTCGGCGTGCTCCTGTACGGGGAGCACGTGCGCACGGGCTGGTGGCTGCTGCCCCAGCTGGCCGGCGTCGCCCTGGTCGTCGTGGGTGTCGTCACCCTGGCCCGGCGCGGCGTCGACCTGAGGACCGGCCGGTGAGGGTGGGCTCGCCGGGGTCCGTGCCGCTCCCCGCGCCGTGCCTCACGTGTGGATCCTGCCGTCCTCGATGACGAAGTACTGCGGCTCGGAGCAGCCGATGGACGGCGTGACGAGCAGGCTGACGTCGACGGGCGCGGGTTCGGCGGCGGAGGTGGAGAACCGGCAGACGGCTCCCTCGCCCGTGAGCGGGTACCAGAACCACCCGTCCGCCGCACCGACCGTGGCCCGGTCCGACTCCGTCCAGCCGCCGTCGCCGTACGTGTCCACCCGCAGCCGTACGGAGGCGGCGTACGCGTCGTCGGTGGAGCGCACCGCGGTGAGGGTGATCCGGTAGTCCCGGCCGAGGACCGACGAGGCGATCTCCTGCGTCCGCGGTGCGGCGGCGCCCGCGTGGGGAGCGGTGGGGCCGACGCCCGCGAGGACGGCCGTAGTGGCGGCGGTGAGGATCGGCCAGGTGCGCCGACGAGTGGGTGGGCGGGTCGATTTCATGGCTCTTCCCCCATGGTGTGCGTGCGGTGCCTTGTGTGTCCGGACGTCCGGTTCCTCCTGCGATGGTCAGGACACGCGAACCCGTCCGAAGGTTGTGGGAGATCCGGCACCGCCACCGTGAGGGGCGGGTGCGGTGCTGGGTGCGGGTGGTGGGTCAGGTGACGCTGATGGCGCCGGTCGGGGGCCTGTCCGGCTTCTTCGAGGAGAAGCCGGAGGGGGACGACGACAGTGCCGTGCGCGAGCACGAGGCCGAAGGGGAGGCCAAGCGGCAGGGCAAGCCCGTGTCGGCGGTGAAGCCGGCCGGCTAGGCGGCCTTCTTCATGTTCCTCTACCTCGAGGTCCTGGACGCCTCCTTCTCCTTCGACGGCGTCATCGGCGCCATGTACGTCCGCTCCCTCACCGTGTACCTGGTGCGCCAGGGCACCTGGGACGACTACGTCTACCTGGAGCACGGCGCGCACTACGCGGTCGGCGCGCTCGCGGTGATCCTGCTGGTGACCATCCAGTACGAGATCAACGAGATCAACGAGATCAACGAGATCATCACCGGTCTCGTCGGCATGGTCCTGATCGGCGCGTCCTTCTGGTCCTCGCTCCGCCGCAACAAGGCACTCGCGGCCACCGGGGCCACCGGAGGCTGCGCGCCGACCGGCCCGCCTAGCTCCTGAGGACGACGAGCTGCCGGGTCGCCCGGGTCATCGCGACGTAGCGGTCGACCGCTCCCGCGACGCCCTCGCCGTACTCCTCCGGGTCGACGAGGACGACCAGGTCGAACTCCAGTCCCTTCACCAGCTCCGGGTCCAGCGACCGCACGCGGGACGTCGAGCGGAACGAGGGGTCGCCGATGACGCAGGCGGTCCCCTCGGCATGCGCGGCGAGCCAGTCGTCGAGGACCGCGCCCAGGTCCGAGGCGGAGCCGTGGACCACCGGCACGCCCGTGCCGCGGACGGAGACCGGGACGTTGGCGTCCGGGAGCACGGCCCGGATGACCGGCTCGGCCTCCGCCATGACCTCCTCGGGCGTCCGGTAGTTGACGCTCAGGGAGGCCAGGTCGATCCGGTCGAACCCGACCCGCTCCAGCCGTTCCCGCCACGACTCGGTGAACCCGTGCCGCGCCTGCGCACGGTCCCCGACGACGGTGAAGCTCCGGGACGGGCACCGGAGCAGCAGCATCTGCCACTCCGCGTCGGTCAGCTCCTGCGCCTCGTCCACGACGACGTGCGCGAACGGACCGGCGAGCTCGTCCGGGTCGGCGGTGACCAGTTCGGACTCGTCGACCAGGCTGACCCGGGCGTCCCGGCCACGCAGCATCGTCACCAGTCCCTCGCCGTCGTCACCGTCGGCGCCGGAGTCGGACACGGCCTCGATCAGGTTGTCCACGACCTGCGCCATGCGCTCGCGCTGGGCGGCCAGCACGGCCGCGTGCCGGGCCCGGCGCCGGGCCGACTCCGGGTCCCCGAGCCGCTGCCGTGCCGCGTCCAGGAACGGCAGGTCGGACATCGTCCAGGCATGGGCGTCCGTACGCTGCAACCGCCGTACGTCCGCACGGTCGAGCCAGGGAGCGCACATCCGCAGGTAGGCCGGAACCGACCACAGGTCACCCACCAGGTCGGCCGCCTCCAGCACCGGCCACGCGCGGGTGAAGGCCGTGCGCAGCTCCCTGTTCCGCCGCAGCGACTTGCGGAGCAGCTCCGCCGGCACGTCGCCTTCGTGTTTGTCCGCCAGGAGGGTGAGCAGCTCCTCCCACACCTGCTCGCGCGCCTCGTTGTGCGGGGTGCCGGGTTCCGCCGCGTCGAACGCCGCGGCCCAGTCGTCGGCGCTCAGCCGGATGTCGGACCAGTCGGTCGAGACCGTCATGCCCTCGGCGGGCGGCTCCTCATAGAACGTGACGGCCCTCTCGATCGCCCCCACCAGCCTCGCGGACGACTTCAGCGCGGCCACGTCCGGGTCGGCCTCGACGCCCGCCGTGGCCCCCTCGGCGACGAGGTCCCGCAGGGTGCAGGTCCGCACGCCCTCCTCACCGAGGCTGGGCAGGACGTCGGAGACGTACGCCAGGTAGGGCCGGTGCGGGCCGACGAACAGCACACCGCCCCGACGGTGACCGAGACGCGGGTCGGAGTGCAGGAGGTAGGCGGAGCGGTGCAGGGCGACGACGGTCTTCCCCGTGCCCGGACCGCCGTCGACGACGAGGGCGCCGCGGGACCCCGCGCGGATGACGGCGTCCTGGTCGGCCTGGATGGTGCCGAGGACGTCGCGCATCCGGGCCGACCTGGTGCCGCCCAGGCTCGCGACGAAGGCGGACTGGTCGTCGAGCGCCGCGTGCCCGACGAGCCCGTCCGGGGTGAACACCTCGTCCCAGTAGTCGCTGATCCGGCCGTCGGTCCAGCGGTACCTGCGGCGGCTCGCCAGCCCCATCGGGTCGGCGTGGGTGGCGCCGAAGAAGGGCCCGGCCGCGGGGGAGCGCCAGTCCAGCAGCAGCCGCCGGCCCGTGCCGTCCGTGAGGCCGAGCCGTCCGACGTACACCGGCTCGGCGCCGTCCGCGCCGACCATGCGCCCGAGGCACAGGTCGAGGCCGAAGCGGCGCAGGGTGCGCAGCCGGGCGGTCAGCCGGTGGATCTCCGTGTCCCGGTCCATGGCCTGCCGGCCCGTTCCGCCGGGTGCCCGGCGTTCCGCGTCGAGGCGGTCGGTCAGCTCGGCGACCGACTGCGCGAGGCTCTCCGCGAGGTCCGCGAAGTGCCGCTCGTCACCGGCGATCAGCGCCGGGTCGGCCTTGGGGGAGAGGCGGTCGGGAAGGTCGAACACGCTGGTGGGCAGTGGGTTCACGTCACCGGCTCCCGTCTTCTCGGGCGGGTGTGTCGAGCAGCAGCTCCGCGGCCACCGCCGCCCCGTCGGCGCGGACCGTGCCGGCCACGGCAGCCGCTCGTGCCCGAGTCCCGGGGGCCAGGGCCCGCGCGAGCGCGGCCGACAACGACGCGGTGGCCGGGGTCGGACCGTCGTGCGCCGCGCCGATGCCCAGGCCGGCCACCCGGCCGGCCCAGTACGGCTGGTCCGCCGCCTGGGCCACCACCACCTGGGGCGTGCCGGCCCGGGCGGCCGTCGTCGTGGTGCCCGCGCCGCCGTGGTGCACGACGGCGGCGACCCGGCCGAACAGGGCCTGCTGGTTGACCTCGCCGACGGCGAGACAGTCGTCCCGGTCGTCGATCAGGGCCAGGTCGGCCCAGCCCCGGCGGACCACCACGCGGCGGCCCTGCGCCCGGACCGCCTCGACGACCACCCGGGCGGCGTCCGGAGAGGTGTGCAGGGGCATGCTGCCGAAGCCCACGAACACCGGCGGCGCGCCGGCGTCCAGGAACGCCTCCAGCTCCGCGGGGAGCGGGCGCTCGTCCGGCAGGATCCACGCACCGGTCTGCACGACGTCGAGGGCCGACGCCCCCTGCCACGGGTCCAGGACCGGGTCCGACGCCAGCCACGGCCGGTCGCCGACGACGTAGTCGCGGACGTGGTCCACCGGGGGCAGACCGTTCGCCACCCGGTTCGTGTTGAGTGCCTCCCCGAACAGCGCGTCGACGTTCCGCGCGTCCAGCTCCCACAGCACCCGGTTGTCGGTCACCTCCGGCGGGAGGGGCCGGCCCGGGTACGTCAGCGGCGGACGGTCCGGTGACGGCAGGGTGAGCTGAGTGAACGTCACGGACACGGAGCGGACGCCCAGTCCCTCGGCCACCGACAGGGCGCCGGCCGCGGCCGGCATCATGCCGGCCGCCACCAGCACGTCGCACCCCTCGGCCGCCGCGGTGACCGCCTCGAACTGGGCGGCGATCACCGCGGCCGCGCGCTGCGGCAGCGACGACGGCGCGGGCGCCGCCTTCGTCAGCGCGCGCGCCGACGGCCCGACCGGCACCAGCGGCACCCCGGCACCGGCCAGCCGGTCGGCGAACTCCTCGTCCGGGGGCGCGCACACCCGTACCTCCGCGCCGCGCTCCCGCAGCCGCACCGCGAGCGCCACCAGCGGTTCGACGTCCCCCCGCGACCCGTACGTCGACAACACCACACGCATGCGCATCCCCGTTCCCGTTCCCGCAGTTCCTGGCCTCGGCCGGTGATTCTGCGGGACGACCGGGGCCTTGCCGCAAGCCCCCCGGTGCGCTATAAGTTGAGAGTGGCAAGGAGCGGATGACCTCCTTGCC
>NZ_JAVRHI010000073.1:0-46227 GCF_034105845.1 Streptomyces sp. CRN 30
GCGACGGCGTGACGACGGCGCCCGTCCCGCCCCCGCCCCGCTGCGCGCCGTCCGCCACCTCGCCTCGACGGCAGCCGAGGCCCTGGCCTCCGTGGCGGCCGGGGTACTGGCCTCGGCGACGGGCCGACCGCGCTGAACGACGCGGCGCCACGCGGGCCGCGACAAATGTCCCGACGGGACAATACGGGTGTACGATGCACACATGAGTACGGGTGCCGTCGCCCCCGGTGATGCGGGCGACGCGGAAGAGACGACACCGGACCGCCGACGGCTCCGGTCCCGCCGGACCAGGGCGGCCCTCTCGGCGGCGGCCGTCGACCTCATCCTGGAGGCGGGCCTCGCCGCCACCGGCGTCGAGGCCGTCGCCGACCGCGCGCAGGTCACCCGGCGCACCTTCAGCCGGCACTTCACCGGCAAGGAGGACGCCGCTCTCGACTTCGCCCGTGCCGACGGCGAGCGCATCAACGAGGCGCTGCGCCGGCGCCCCCGGGACGAGCCCCTGCTGAGCGCCTACCGCGCCGCGGTGCACATCTGGCTCACCGACCCCTGCCGCCCCGCCGAACACAGCCGCCCCGGACCGCGGGCCCTCCTCGCGCTGGTCCCGGAGGAACCCGACCTCTTCGCCGCCTACGCGCGCATCCGCGCCGCCGAGCAGAACACCTCGGTGGGCATCCTCGCGCGGCGGCTCGGCGTGGACCCCGCCGCCGACCCGCGGCCCGGCATCGTCGTCGAGGCGGGTGCCGGAGTCCTCGGCACCGTGCTCTACCAGTGGGCCCGGGACACGTCCGCGGGGCCCGAGGACTTGGCCGGGAGAGTGGACCGGGCGTTCGACGCGCTTCTGGAGGAGTCCTTCCTCGCGCGCCGCCCCACGGCCGCCCTCCCGGTCGCGACGCTTCCCGCCCCGGGCAGCGCGAACCAGGAAAGGCGCAACAGATGACATTCCCCGTACTGGACGGCAAGGTCGCCATCGTCACCGGCGCGGCCATGGGCATGGGCGAGGCCACCGCCCGCCTCTTCGCCGAGGCCGGCGCGAAGGTGCTCGTCGCGGACATGAACGAGGAGCGCGGCCGGGCCGTCGTGGAGCAGATCACCGCCGACGGCGGCACCGCCTCCTTCCAGAAGGTCGACGTGGCGGACAGCGCCCAGGTCAAGGAGATGGTGAAGGCCGCCGTCGACACCTGGGGCCGTCTCGACGTCGCGGTCAACAACGCGGCGCTCACCCCCGACGACAAGCCGACCGCCGAGTTCGACGAGGACTACTTCGACCGGCTCATCGCCGTCGACCTCAAGGGCACCGCGCTCTGCCTGAAGTGGGAGCTGCGGCAGCTCATCGCGCAGGGCGACGGCGGCTCGATCGTCAACATCTCCTCCGTCAGCGGCTTCCGGCCGCAGCCGGACAACCCCGCGTACGTGGCCGCCAAGCACGGCGTCAACGGCCTCACCAAGACCGCCGCCGTCGAGAACGGCGCCCACAACATCCGCGTCAACGCGGTCGCGCCGGGCGCCATCGACACGCCCATGCTGCGCGGCGCGCTGGACCAGTTCGGTTTCACCGAGGAGGAGTACGCCCCGCAGCTCAGCCTGCTCGGCCGGTTCGGCCAGCCGCGCGAGGTCGCCCAGGCCAGCCTGTGGCTCGCCTCCGACCAGGCGTCGTACGTGACGGGTTCCGTCATCCACGTGGACGCCGGGTACACCAGCCGCTGAGCGGTACCGCAAGCCGGTGACGCGCCCCGGCGGAGCAGTTCGGGCCGGTGGCGCGCGGTGCAGGTCAGGCCGACAGCGCCACGTTGTCGGGGACGGTGAGGGCGATGTCCGTGAGCACCGGGCGGCCGCCGTGGCGCCGGCCGACCGCGTCGAGGCGCAGCGGACACGGCCCGGCCCCGTCCGGGCCGATCGCCCGGTCCAGGGCCGCCGGAAGGTCCGCCGGCCGAGCCGTGTTGAGCAGATGGCCGGCCTGCGGGTGCCGGACGCCCCGGTGGGCGCGCCGCGAAGGGCGCGCCACCGCGCGATGGGTCCGTCCGGGCGGGTGAGCCGGGTACGGAGTCGCTCACTCGGCCTGCTGGGCCCCGGTCTCCTTCTCGTCCGCCGACGCCTCGGTGGTCTCCGAGACGGTGTAGAAGACGGAGGTGCCCTGCTTGGTGCGCTGCACCAGGTTCTTGGCGACCAGGCCCTCCAGGGTGTTGCGCACGACCGTGGTCTTGACCGGGCGGTCGGCGTGGGCCTCGCCCAGCGCGGTGGCGACCTCGGCGGCGGAGCGCGGCTCCTTCTGGTCGGCCAGCACGCCGCGGATCAGCTCGCCCAGGGTCGGGCCGCCGGTCTTCTTCGCGGCCGGCTTCGCGGCGGGCTTGGGCGTGGACTTGGCGGCCGGCTTGGCGGCGGCCTTCGCGGGCTTGGCGGCAGCCGCCTTCTTGTCGGCCTTGGGCTGCTGCGCAGCGGCCTTCTTGGCGCGGGTCCGCTTGGCCGTACCGCCCTCGGCGGAGGCGGACTTCTTGCGCGGCGCGGGCACCGACGCGGTCTCCGCCACCGTGTCGGCCACGGCGGTGTCCTCGACGGTGGCCTGCGTCGAGCCCAGCGCCTGGCGGATGTTGACCAGCACGCTGTGGTCGCGCTGGAGCGAGGCGAGCTGCTCCTGGAGGGCGGTGATCTCCGTGCTGAGGCGCTCCTGCTCCTTGGCGTTGCGCTCCAGGTCGCCGGTCACCTGTGCCGAGTACTGCGAGGCGAGTTCGGTGGCGGTGGACGCTGTCTCCGACATGGTCGGTCACTCTCCTTGATGCTGACGAAGTCGAACTGTCGGCGGGCAACAGCCCGGTGCCGACGGGCGGTGGGCCGCCCTGCCCGCCGTGTGCGACGGGCGCCGGGACCGGTCTGCTGCGCATGCCCTGAAGTGGAGATACTACGTACAAGTGGTGCCACTTGTTCCTCTCAGGTCGTTTTCCGCTCACTCGACGGTGTCTGACACACCATCAGGTGACGGTGACGGGGTGGCGTACGACCGCGTCGAACAGATATCCCTGGGTGTTGTGGACGGTGGTGTCCGGCTGGGTGTGACCGGCGCCGTCCGTGGCCCTGGCCAGCAGGGTGTACGAACCGGGCGTCCGCGGAAGCCAGTCGGCCGACCAGCGCACCCAGCCGGCCCGGCGGGGCGCGTCGTGCAGCCGCGCCGGGCGCCAGGTCCCGCCGCCGTCGGTGCTCACGTCGACCCGGACGACACCGGCCGCCCCGGACCAGGAGCGGCCGGTGAGGCGGTGTGCGGTGCCGGCGGCCACCTGGGCACCCCACTCCACCTCCCACGCGCTCTTCACCGTCTGCCGGGTGAGCGGAGCACTCCCCTCCACCGGGTGGGCGTCGCCGAACAGCCGGTAGAAGTCGGTGTTCCAGGGCGAGTAGAGGGGCTGCGCGGACACCTCGATGTCCCCCACCCACTTCACGGAGGAGACACCGATCCAGGAGGGCACCAGGACACGTACGGGATACCCGTGGTCGTACGGCAGCGGCTCGCCGTTCATCTCATAGGCGAGCAGCACGTCGTCGAGGGCCTTGGCCAGCGGCAGCGGGCGGCGCACCCGGCCGAGGTTGGCGCCGTCGGCGGTGACGTAGTCGGCGTCCAGGCCGCGCGGCATGACGTCGACGGCGTGCCGCCCGAGCCCCGCCCGGCGCAGCACGTCGGCCAGGCGGACACCGCGCCAGCGGGCGGTGCCGACCGCGCCGAGCGTCCAGGCGGTGCCGCTGACGGTCTGCCCCTGCTGGGTGGTGAAGAAGCTGCGGCCGTTGCCGGCGCACTCCACGAACGCGGTGCGGGTGACGGCCGGGAGCCGTCTGAGGTCGTCGAGGGTGAACTCGACGGAACGGTCGTGGGTGAGTCCGTCGCCGCGCACGGTGAGCACCCAGTCGTCGGCGTCCAGGACGGGGGTGGAGGTGTGGTTGCGGACGAAGAAGCGCTCGTTGGGGGTGTGGTAGCCGGTCTCCGCGAAGGAGGCGAAGCGGGACTCGGCGTTGGTGCCGCGGACGGTGAACCAGCTGTCCGGCAGCGGCTTGACGATGCCCGGCGCGGTGGCCGCGGCGGCGGGCGGGCCGAACGCGGCGGACGTGCCGGCGGCGGCTCCGGCCACCGCCAGCAGCCGCAGCAGGGTGCGCCGGGAGACACCCTCGGCGCGGGCTCCGCCGGTGAGCCACTGGCGCAGTCTGCGGCGGTCGTAGGCGGATTCGGAGAGCTGGGGAGGAAGTGCTTCCGGAGTGTTCACGGGGTGCCTCTCTCGGGAGAACGGAGTGGTGTGTGTCAGGACGGGCGTGGTGCACCGGCCTCGGGCCGGGCGTCGGGTGCCGTCGCCGCGCCCAGCCGCGCGCGCAGGGCGGCGAACCGGCCGCGTAGCCGCCGCACCGGGGTGGGCGGCAGATCGCGGGACGTACCGCGCGCGTAGTGCCGCTCGACGTAGAACTGACCCACGCTCAGTACCGTGGTGACCGCGATGTACCACAGGGTGGCCACCATCAGCAGCGGGATCACCTGGTAGGTCCGGTTGTAGACCAGCTGCACCGAGTACAACAGGTCGTGCACGGCCAGCACACTGACGATGCTCGTCCCCTTCAGCGTGCCGATGAGCATGTTCCCGGCGGTCGGCACGATGGAGCGCATCGCCTGCGGGATCACGATCCGGCGCAGGGTGCGGCGCCTGCTCAGGCCGAGCGCCTGGGCGGCCTCGGTCTGTCCGGCGTCCACCGACAGGATGCCGCCGCGCACCACCTCGGCGGCGTAGGCCGACTCGTGCAGGGTGAGGCCGACGACCGCGGTGAGGGTGGGCCCGAACAGGTTGACCGTCTTCACGGTGACGAACTCCGGGCCGAACGGGACGCCGAGGCCGAGCGTCGGGTACAGCGCGCCGATGTTGAACCAGAACAGCAGCTGCACCAGCAGTGGCGTCGACCGGAAGATCCAGATGAAACCCCAGCTCAGCGTCTGCAGCACCGGGTTGGCCGACAGCCGCGCCACGGCCAGCAGGGTGCCGATCAGGAAGCCGAGCACCATCACGGCGGCCGTCAGCCACAGGGTGAGCAGCAGCCCGTCGACAACGGCGGCGGTGGTGAAGTACCGGCCCACCACCGCCCACTGGAAGGCGTCGTTGCGCACCACGGAGTTGAGCACCATCGCGAAGACCACCAGCGCCGAGGCGGCGGCCACCCAGCGGCCGGCGTGCCGGCGCGGCACGATGCGGGGCGGCTCCGCGCCGGGTGTGTCCGGGGCACGGCCGGGACCGCTGACGACGGGGGAGGCGCCGGCCTCGGAAGAGGCGCCGGCACCAGAGGAGGCGCCCGCATCAGAGGAAGCGCCGGCAGCGGAAGAAGCGGTGACGTCGGAAGGTGTGGCCATCGGGAGGCTCTCCGGGAGGGATGCGCGGGCATGGAAGGCCACCCGGCGTCGTCACACCGCCGCGTCCCTCAACGCGGCGGACCGCACCGCGCGGGGCGGAGCCGGTCCGCGCCGATCGTACGTGCCCCCGGCGCCGGCCTGTCAACAGGGCGCGGGGGCGGTACCGGTATCCGGTCGCTGCTTGACGAGCCGTGAGATGTCCTGCTCAATTAGTTCGCATGACTGCCCAGCAGCGCTTGGTCTCGCGTGACCACATCGACTTCGGTCGGGTGTGGTCCGCGGCGTGTCGCGGCTGACCTCGGCAGCGGGCTGTCCGACCGGCCCTTCCCTCCCTCGGTGACCCCGTCGCGGGCCGAGTCCTTCCTTCCCGCGGGCGCGCGCTGCCATCCCGTTCCCCTTCGCCACTCGGCGTCGTCACGTCCCACCGGTCCGGCACCGGCCGCCCGACCGTCCTGACGCACCACCGGCCCGAACCGACCGGGCCGGCGTCCTCTGACGCACCATCACCTCTTCGTCCACCGGCGGTCGCCCGCCCCGCGCGCGGGCCCGGCGACCCCTGCGAAAGGCCCCTGCCATGCCCGTGGAATTTCTCGGCATCGCCGCCACCAACGACGGCTCGGAGACCACCCCGCGCTCCGGCGCCGCCTTCGACAAGGAGTACACCCTCCGGCTCGCCCGAGCCCACGAGGACCACGGCTGGGACCGGGTGCTCTTCGCCTACGGCTCCGGATCACCCGACCCCGCGCCGGCCGCCGCGTACATCGCGAGCCGCCTGGAACGCCTGGAGATCCTCCTCGCCCACCGGCCCAACGTCTCCTACCCGACCTTCGCCGCCAAGACCTTCGCCACCCTCGACCGGATCAGCGAGGGACGGCTCACCGTCCACTTCATCACCGGCGGCAACGACCACGAGCAGGGCCGCGAGGGCGACACCCTCACCAAGGACGAGCGCTACGCCCGGACCCGCGAGTACATCGGCATCGTCAAGAAGATCTGGACCACCCACGAGCCCTTCGACCACGAGGGCGACCACTACCGCTTCCACGACTTCGTCAGCGACGTCTTCCCGGTCCAGCGGCCGCGCCCCGCCGTCTCGTTCGGCGGCTCGTCACCCGCCGCGTACGCCGCCGGGGGAGCCGAGGCCGACATCTACTGCCTGTGGGGCGAGCCCCTGGAGAAGACCGCCGAGCAGATCGAACGGGTCAAGGCCGCCGCGAAGGCCGCCGGCCGCACCGACGTCCCCCGCATCCAGGCCGCCTTCCGCCCGATCATCGCCCCCACCGAGGAACTGGCCTGGGAGAAGGCGTACCGCACGGTCGGCGCCATCAAGCAGCGCCGCGAGAACGGCCTCGTACGCCACCACCGCGACGGCACCCCGCAGAACACCGGGTCCCAGCGGCTGATCGCCATCGCCGAGGCGGGGGAGCGCTACGACCGCGCCCTGTGGACACCCACCGCCGCCGCCACCGGCGGCGCGGGCAACTCCAACGCCCTGGTCGGCACCCCCGAGACGGTCGCGCAGGCGCTCCTCGACTACTACGACCTCGGCGTCGACATCCTCTCCGCCCGCGGTTACGACCTGCTCGGCGACGCCATCGACTTCGGCCGCCACGTCATCCCGATCGTCCGCGAGGAGGTCGCCAAGCGCGACGCCGAACGCGCCGCCCGCGGCCCCCAGGCCCTCACGGCGGTGCGCGGATGACCGCACCCGTCGAGGCGGCCGACCTGACCTTCGTACGGGTGCCGGTGAGCGACCCCCGGGTCCGGCCGTTGCTGCGCGAACTCGGCGACGAGTACTCCCGGCGATACGGCAAGGACGCCCACGCCGAGCTGGCCCGCTACCCCGACGAGGAGTTCACCGAACCGTACGGCGGCGCCCTGCTGCTGCTCCTGGAGCGCGGCACCCCCGTCGCGGGCGGCGCCTACCGCCGCCACGACACCGCCACCGCCGAACTCAAGCGGATCTGGACGCACTCCGGGCACCGCCGCCGGGGCCTGGCCCGCCGGATCGTCGCCGCCCTCGAACACGAGGCGGCCGCGCACGGCTACCGGCGGATCTACCTGACCACCGGACCACGCCAGCCCGAGGCCCGCGGCCTCTACCTCGCCACCGGCTACACCCCGCTGTTCGACACCGCGGCCGACCCGGAGTCCATCGGCCCGCTGCCGTTCGAGAAACACCTGCCCACCGGGAAGCACCTCAAGGAGAACGACTCGTGACCCGCCGCCCGCGCCATCTGGCCGCCGCCCTCGCCCTGCTGCCCCTGCTGGCGCTGACCGCCTGCGGCTCCGGCGACCCGGAGCCCGTCGGCGCGCAGTCACCGGCACCCTCCGACGACCCGGTCGCCGCCGTCCGAGAGGTCGCCTCCGTCGCCGCGCTGATGCCCGAGGAGGTCCGCAAGGCCGGCACCCTCCGGCTCGGCGGCTCGGTCGGCGCACCGCCCTCCGCGTACTACCCGGACGGCTCCGACAAGGCACCCGCGGGGCAGGACGTCGACATCGCCGACGCCGTGGCCAAGGTGCTCGGCCTCGACATCGAGCGCCAGGACGCGTCGTTCGAGACGATCCTGCCCGCCCTGGAGAGCGGCAAGTACGACGTCGGCACCGGCAACTTCGGCGTCACCACCGAACGTCTGAAGACCATCGACTTCGTCACCTACATCGACGACGGCCAGGGCTTCGCGGTGAAGAAGGGCAGCGACACCCTGAAGAAGAAGGTCACCGACCTCACCCAGCTGTGCGGCCTGACCATCGGCACCAACGCCGGCACCACCTTCGAGACCACCCTGAACGCCCGGAAGGACGTGTGCGCGGACGCGGGGGAGAAGCCGTACGACGTCAAGGTCTACTCGGAGCAGGGAGCCACCCTCACCGCCCTCCAGCAGGGCCGCGTCGACGTCATCATGTCGACCATCAACGGCCTGCGGTACCAGGCCTCCCAGCCCGCCTCGGGCACCGCCTTCCTCGGCGAGTACCACCGCCTCGACGTCGGCTTCGCCTTCAAGAAGGGCTCCCCGCTCACCGAGGCGTTCCGCGCCGCCGTCGACGAACTGATCGAGGACGGCACCTACGCCCGCATCCTCAAGAAGTGGGGAACCTCAGCCTCCGCGATCGACGCCTCGCGGATCAACCCGCCCGAGCACGCGTAAGCCGAGCAGGAACCCCACCATGCGACTCACCACCGACCCCGCCGCACCGCCGGGCACCGCTCCGGCCGCACCGGTCCCCGCCGACCCGGCCTCGCTCAAGGTCGTCCCCGCCCGCCACCACGCCCGGTGGGCCGCGGCCCTCGTCGTCGCCGTGCTCGTGGCCCAGTTCGCCCACGGACTGGCCACCAACCCCGTCTGGGAGTGGGGCGTCTTCGGCGACTACTTCCTGTCCGAGACGATCGTCCAGGCGGTGTGGGTCACCCTCCAGCTCACCGCGTACGCCACCGTCCTCGGCTTCCTGCTGGGCACCGTCCTGGCGTTCATGCGCCTGTCCCGCAGCCCGCTGCTGCAGACCGTCGCCTGGAGCTACATCTGGATCTTCCGGTCCATCCCGATGATCGTCCAGCTGGTGTTCTGGTTCAATCTGAGCGCCCTGTACGAGCGTCTCGGCGTCGGCGTCCCCTTCGGACCGGTCTTCTGGTCCGTCGACAGCGACAGCGTCGTCGGCACCATCGGCGCCGCCGTCATCGGCCTCTCCCTCCACCAGGCCGCCTACGCCGCCGAGATCGTCCGCGGCGGCGTCGTCTCCGTCGACCCCGGCCAGCTGGAGGCCGCCGCGGCGCTCGGCATCCCCCGGCTGCGGCAGATCCGCCGCATCGTGCTGCCGCAGGCGATGCGCGCCATCCTCCCCACCGCCGGCAACGAGATCATCGGCCTGCTCAAAGGCACCTCGGTGGTCTACGTCATGGCCATCGGCGAGCTGTTCTACCAGGTCCAGGTCGTCTACGGCCGCAACGGCCGGGTCATCCCGCTGCTGCTGGTCGCCACCGCCTGGTACGTGGTGCTGACCTCCGTGCTGTCGGTCGCCCAGTACTACGTGGAACGCCGTTTCGCCCGCGGCGCCGACCGCACCCCGCCGCCCACCCCGCTCCAGCGTCTTCGGAACACCGTCCGCTCCCTTCGCGCGGCCGCCGCCCGGCGCGAGGAACCCGTCGTACCGCCGAAGACCCCGTCCGCCGTACGGCCGAAGACCCCGGGAGAGAACCGATGAGCGAGTTCATGGTGGACGTCCGAGGCGTCCACAAGAGTTTCGGTCCGCTCCACGTGCTGCGCGGCGTCGACCTGCAGGTCCGCGCCGGACAGGTCACCGTCGTCCTCGGGCCCTCCGGCTCCGGCAAGTCCACCCTGCTGCGCACCGTCAACCACCTGGAGAAGGTGGACCGCGGCTGGATCAGCATCGACGGCGAACTCATCGGCTACCGCCGCTCCGGCGACAAGCTGCACGAGCTGAAGGAGAAGGACGTCCTCAGGCAGCGCACCCACATCGGGTTCGTGTTCCAGGACTTCAACCTCTTCCCGCACCTGACCGTCCTGGAGAACCTCGTCGAGGCACCCGTCTCCGCGCTGCGACGCCCCCGCAAGGAGGCCGAGGAGCACGCGCACCGGCTGCTGGAGCGCGTCGGCCTCGCCGACAAGGCCGGTGCCTACCCCCGCCAGCTCTCCGGCGGCCAGCAGCAGCGCGTCGCCATCGCCCGCGCCCTCGCCCTGGAGCCGAAGGTGCTGCTCTTCGACGAACCCACCTCCGCGCTCGACCCCGAACTGGTCGGTGAGGTCCTCGACGTCATCAAGGACCTCGCCGGCACCGGCACCACCATGATCGTCGTCACCCACGAGATCGGCTTCGCCCGTGAGGTCGCCGACACCGTCGTGTTCATGGACGGCGGTGTCGTCGTCGAACAGGGCACGCCCGCGGCCGTCCTGGACGCCCCCCGCCACGAACGCACCCGCGCCTTCCTCGCCAAGGTCCTCTGACCTCTCCCTTCTTCCAGTGATCTGCCCCTGATCTGCCCCTGACCGTCCCCTTCTTCCACACCAGGAGAACCGCCGTGCCCGCCCTCGCCCGCACCGCCACCGCCGTCGCCCTCGGGCTGTCCTCCGCCCTCCTCCTCGCCGGCTGCTCCGACCCGTCCGACGGGGGCACCACCGAGATCGCGGACACCTCGGGCGCCAGGACGAGGATCAACCTGAGCGCCGACCAGAAGCGGATCACCACGGAGAAGGTCGACTCCATCGCCGCCCGCCTCCCCGCGGAGATCCGCGAGCGGGGCACCCTCAAGACCGTCGCCTCCTCCACCTCCTCCGCCCCGCTGACCTTCTACGCCACCGACAACAAGACCCAGATCGGGGTCGAGACCGACATCGCCCACCTGGTCGGCGACGTCCTCGGCCTGAAGATCGACACCACCCCTGTCTCCTGGGAGAACATCTTCGTCGGCCTCGACAGCGCCAAGTACGACGTGGGCTTCAGCAACATCACCGTCACCGAGGAGCGCAAGGAGAAGTACGATTTCGCCACCTACCGCGAGGACAACCTCGGCTTCGAGGCGGAGAAGGGCAGCGGCCTGGAGGTCGACGGACCCGAGGACGTCGCCGGTCTGACGGTCGCCGTCAGCAGCGGCACCAACCAGGAGAAGCTGCTCGTCGAGTGGTCGAAGGAGAACGAGGAAGCCGGCCGGAAGCCGGTCGACATCAAGTACTACCAGAACGAGAGCGACACGTATCTCGCCCTGCGGTCCGGGCGCATCGACCTCTACCTCGGTCCCAACCCGACCGCCGCGTACCACGCGGCCACCAGCGGGAAGACGGAGGTCGTCGGCACGTACTCCGGCGCCGGCGACACCCTCCAGGGGCTCATCGCGGCCACCACGAAGAAGGGCAGCGGACTGGTCGAACCGCTCGCCGACGCGCTGGACGAGGTCATCGACAACGGCACCTACGCGAAGGTGCTCGCGCGCTGGGGCCTGGCCGACGAGGCTGTGGAGAAGTCGGAGATCAACCCGCCCGGCCTGCCGAAGACCGATGAGTGAGCGCCCGCCGGACGCGACTTCCCTATAATCCCTACCGGATTTATAGGAAAGCGTTGACTAAGGGAGGCGGGGTGCGCAGGATGGAACACATGTCCAGCACGCAGCAGCCACTGGTTCGCCGTCGGCATGTCGACTTCTGTCGCGTCGCCAGCGCCGTCTGCCGCCGCGCGTGACGCCCCCGGCGACGCGCTGGACCCGCGCCGTCACCCCCACCCCCTCAGCCGCTCGCTCCCCTTCCGGCCGCCCCGTGCGCGCGGCCGCCCGGCGCCCCCGACGAGGAACCCGTCATGACCACCGCCCTGCCCTCCGGGGCCCCGCTCCCCGGTGTCACCGACCCCGGCCCCCGCCATCTGCGGCTCGTGCCCGAACGCCTGCCCGGCGGCCGGGAGACGGCGGGCGCCGAACCGCTCGTCGGCTACCTCGTGTTCGTGCCCGAGGGCACCGACCCCGCCCGCCTGCTCGTCGAGGGCGGGCCGCGGCCGGTCGTCCACCCCCTCACCCCCGTACCGGCCGCCCCCGGCACGGACGGTCCCGCCACCGGGAGCGCGTCCGGCAGCGCGGCGGGAGCGGACGCCGAGGACGCGGCGGGACCGGAGGCCGGTGGCGCGGCGCGACCGGAGGCAGGCGGCGGGGCCGAGGAGGAGCCCGGCATCCGCGTCGACACCGTGCGGCGCGTCGCGGAGGTCGACGGACGCGTACTGGACCTGACCTACCTGGAGTTCGAACTCCTCGCCCACCTCGTCGCCCACCCCGACCGGGTCCTCTCCCGCGAGACGCTCATCGGCAGCGTCTGGGGGTACGGCCACGTCGGTGACGGCCGCACCGTCGACGTGCACATCGCCCGGGTGCGGGCCAAGCTCGGCCGCGCCCACCGGCACCGGATCGTCACCGTCCGGCGGATCGGCTACAAGTACACCCCCGGCCGGCGGCCGTGTTCCGGCGCCGCGGCCCGCGGACAGTCCTGAGGAGGAACGACAGTGGCACAGCCCGAGCCCGGCCCGGTGTCCTTCCGGCACCGGCCCACCGCCCCACGGCCGAACGGACGTGCCAGAACCACCGGGAGCCGCCCGGCGGCCGTCCGCTCCGGCCGGGCGGGCCGGCCGTGACGCCGACGTGCCCCGCCCCCGACGGAGTGCGGGACCGCGCCCACTGGCTGCGCGTCGCCCGCGAGGTGGCCGACGACCTGGCGACCGACGCCATCGTCCGCGACCAGGCGGGCAAGCCGCCCTTCGACGAGGTGGCCCGGCTGCGCGAGGCCGGCCTGCTCACCCTGCTGATCTCCGCCGAGCACGGCGGGGGAGGGGCGGACTGGGCCACCGCCCACGCCGTCGTCCGTGACATCGCCGCGGCCGACGGTGCGATCGGCCAACTCCTCGGCGGGCACTACGTACTGTCCTGGACCGCCCGCTTCTTCGCCGGACCCGAACCGGCCGAACGGGTCGCGCGGGAGTCCGCCGCCGGGCAGTGGTGCTGGGGCGGCGGCTTCGCGGCCCACGAACCGCCACTCCGGCTGACCCCGGACCCCTCCGGCGGCTTCGCGCTGAACGGCCGTCAGGGCACCGTCGGCGGCGCCCGGGTCGCCGACCGGCTGGCCGTCCGCGCCGCCCGGTCCGACACCGGCGAGCCACTGGCCGTCCTCGTCGACCCCGCCCGTCCCGGCGTGACGAGCGGCGACGACGGGGACGCGTTCGGCCAGCGGCTGTCGGGCGGCGGCAGCGTGGAGTTCGACGCCGTGCCGGTCGCGGACGACGCGGTCCTCGGCTCGCTCTCCTCCGACGAGGGCGCGCTGCCGCCGTTCGCCGGCCTCGCCGCCGCCACCGCGCGCCTGGTCTCCGCCCAGCTCTGCCTCGGCATCGCCGAGGGCGTCCTCGCCGAAGCCCGGGAGTACACCAGGACCCGGGAGTACACCCGGGCCGGTGAGTACACCCGGGCCGGTGAGTTCGGCCGCCCCGGCGAGTACGCCGAGCCCGGTGTCCCGGTCTGGCAGGGCGGCCTCTCCCGGGACCCGTACGTCCTCGTCACCTACGGCGAACTCACCGTGGACGCGCGGGCGGCGTCCGCCCTCGCCGACCAGGCCGTGGCCGCCCTCGACGACGGCCTCGCCCGCGGCGAGGACCTCACCGACGACGAGTGCGCCGAGATCTCCGTGCTCGCCGCGGCCGCCGAAGCCGCCGCCGCGCGCGCCGTCCACGACGTCACCACCCGCACCCTGGACGTCATCGGCCCCGGAGCCGCCTCCTCCCGCCACGGCTTCGACCGCTTCTGGCGCAACGCCCGCACCCACACCCTCTCCCACCCCGTCGCCCACGGGCTGCGGGAGGTCGGCGACTACTTCCTCAGCGGCGCCCACCCGCCGTTCGCACTCCCCGCCTGACGGCACCCTTGACGGTTCGGGAAGGCTGATCGACACTCACAAGCAGAATCCCTAGTGAATCGGTAGGAAACATGGGGCGTCAGTCACGGGCAGGAGAGCGTGTCCTTCGCACGCGCCGCCCGTCCCCCCTCCTCACCTCCCGCCGCCACATCGACCTGCTGCGTGTCTGCAGCGCGGCGAGCCGCACGCGCTGAGCCCGGCGCCGCCTCCTCGCCGCACCCGGGTCCGCGCCGACGCCGCCGCGCGCCCGAGCACTGTTCCGAGAGCCGTCCACAGGGAGAGACATGCCCGCGATGCCCCCGCCAGCCGTGCCGTCGCCCCCCGGAGCCACCCCGCCCTTCCGGGGCAGGATCGGCCGGGACGCCCGCAGCGGTCACTACGCCGTGCCCCGCCGCTACCGCCTGCACCTCTCACCGGCCTGCCCGCACTGTCTGGGCATCGCCATCACCCACAGCCTCCTCGGCCTCCACGACGTCCTGCCGGTGACCATGCTCCCCGCCGTGCCCGACGAGAGCGGCGGCGGCCACTCGGCGCTGCGGCCCCTGTACGAGGCCAGCTCCCACCGCCACCCGGGACCGGCCACCGCGCCCGTGCTCAGCGACGACTGGACCGGCCGCATCGTCAGCACCCACACCCCCGACATCCTGCGCGACCTCGCCCGGCACTTCGGCGCGGACGGCCGCGGGGGCCCCGCGCTGTACCCGCACGGCGCGGAGGCGGAGACGGATGCCGTACGGCACCTGTGCGAGCAGGGGATCAACGAGGCGGCGCAGGCGGCCGGGGACGCCGGCACCGACGAGGCGGAGCGCGCGGCGTCCCTCGCCTCCCTGCTGCGCGTACTGGACTCCCTGGAATGGCGGCTCTCCTCCGGGCCGTACCTCCTCGGCGACGGCCTCACCGCCGCCGACGTCCATCTGTGGGTGACGCTGGTCCAGCTCGACACGGTGCACCGGCGGCACCTGGACGCCGCCGCCGTGCACCGGATCGCCGGTCATCCGCGGCTGTGGGCCTACGCCCGGCGCCTCGCCGCGCACCCGGCCTTCGGCGGCAGCCTGGACCTCGACGCCATCGCCCGCCGGCACGACGCCCACTGCCGCGGACCGGAGGCCGCCGGGGCGGCGCTGCACATCCTGGACTGGACCGTGCCCGCCTGCGCCGACGTCCCGGCCGAGGCGGTCTGAGCCGGTACGGACACGAGTCACCGGCCGTATGACGAGTCACCGGCCGTGAGACGAGTCACCGGCCGCACAACGAGGCACCGGCCGCGCGGAGGCGGTGACGCCCCGCACGGCCGGTGCCCGGCACGGTACTTCGACCTGGTCGGTTCAGCGCGTGACCAGCAGCCCCCGCCCGCGCAGCACCCGGCGCTCCAGCGGGCTGAAGACCAGCAGATCGACGGCGATGCCCACGACCAGGATCAGCAGGATCGCCAGGAACACCTGCGACATGCTGGAGTTGTTCCGTCCGTTCTCCAGCAACTGGCCCAGTCCGATGCCCAGATCGGGCGAGGACGCGATGATCTCGGCCGCCATCAGCGACCGCCACGAGAACGCCCAGCCCTGCTTGAGACCGGCGAGGTACCCGGGCAGCGCGGCCGGCATCACGATGTGCCGGGCGCCGCTCAGCCCCGTCGCGCCCAGGGTCCGCCCGGCGCGCAGGAACAGCGGCGGGATCTGGTCCACCCCGGCCACCAGCCCGTTGGCGATGGACGGCACGGCGCCCAGCAGGATCACCGCGTACATCATCTTGTCGTTGAGCCCCAGCCAGATCACGGCCGGCGGCACCCACGCCACGGACGGCAGGGACTGCAGCCCGGACAGGATCGGCCCGATCGCGGCCCGCACGAACTTCACCCGGGCGACCAGGAGTCCCAGCGGCGTCCCGATGACCAGCGCCAGCAGGAAGCCCAGCAGACCCCGGGAGACGGACGTCCAGATGTAGTCGAGCAGGGTGCCCTCCAGCCACGCGGTGGACACCTCGTCCCACACCGCGGACGGCGACGGCAGTTTGTACTCCGGGGCGACCTCCGCCCACACCAGTACCTGCCAGACCACCAGGACCAGCAGGACGGCGGTGACGGGCGGCAGCACCTTGCGCAGCAGGGTCTCGCGCAGCGGCGTACGGCCGACCTGCACCGTGTCCAGTGCGTCGAGCCCGGCCTCCAGGCCGGCCAGGTCCTGCGACGCCTCGTCGTGCTTCGGCGCCGGATCGGTGTCAGTGCTGGCCATGGCGGCGGATCTCCCCCCGTAGTTCCTCGGTGATCTCGGCGGACAGCTCGGCGACCGCGCTGTCCTCCAGGCGGCGCGGCTGCGGGATGCCGACCGTCCAGGACCGGGCGATCCGCCCCGGCCGCGACGACAGCAGCACGACCCGCTGGGCCAGCCGCACCGCCTCGCGCACGTTGTGCGTGACGAACAGCACCGACAGGCCGGTCTCCCGCCAGATCCGGGTCAGTTCGTCGTGCAGCACGTCCCGGGTGATGGCGTCGAGCGCCGCGAAGGGCTCGTCCATCAGCAGCAGCCTGCTGTCCTGGGCGAGCGCACGGGCCAGCGCCACACGCTGCCGCATGCCGCCGGAGAGTTCGTGCACCCGCTTGCCGTACGCGCCCCGCAACCGCACCAGTTCGAGCAGCCGCTCCGCCTCCGGCCCGCGCTCGGGCTTGGTCACCCCGCGCATCTTCAGGGCGAGTTCGATGTTCTTGCCCGCCGTCAGCCACGGGAACAGCGCGTGTTCCTGGAACATCAGGGCGGGCCGGCCGTCCGTGCTGATGGCCCCGGCGGACGGCCGGTCCAGGCCGGCCACGAGGTTCAGCAGCGTGGACTTCCCGCACCCGGAGGCTCCCAGGAGGGTGACGAACTCACCCGGCGCGACATCGAGGGTGATGTCGTCCAGGACGAGCTGCCGCCCACCGGGCGTCCCCGGCGCGGGGAAGGACTTCGAGACATGCTCGACACGGGCGGCGTGCCGGGCGGCCGTGGCCTCATCGGCGGACTTGGCGGTCGCGGTGGCCATGGTCGTCACCTCCTGGGAGCTTCATGGGAATCCGTTCGCCGTCACTCGGTCACTCGGTCACTCGGCCGACGCGGTCACTCGGTGCCGAGACCGGCGTCGTCGACCTCGGACTCGCCCTCGGCCTTGAGGACCTTGTTGAGCGGGGCGAGGTCGTAGATGCCCTTGAGGTTCGGCTGCTCCAGCAGTCCGGCCTTCACGGCGTGCTCGGCCTCGGCGTCGAGGGTGGAGGCCAGCGGGTCGTCCAGGAACGAGATGGACTCCCAGGCCGGGTCGATGACCTCGGCGGGCAGCGCCTTGCCGGAGAGCTTCTCCAGCGCCTTGTTGGCGGACGCCTTGGCCTTCTCGGAGTTGGCGCCGATCCACTCGTTGGTCTTGACCGAGCCGCGCAGCACGGCCTCGACGACGTCCGGGTGCTCCTTGAGGAACTTCTGCGACACGATGATGTTCGTGATCACGAACTTCTTGTCCGGCCACAGGTCGGACTCGTCCAGCAGCACCTTCGCGCCGTCGGCGACCAGCTTCGACGCGGTGGGCTCGGGCACCCACGCGCCGTCGACGGAACCGGACTTGTAGGCGTCCGGGGTCACCTTGTTGTCCGAGCGGACGACGGAGACGTCACCCTTGCCGCTCTGCGCGTCGACCTTCCACCCCTTCTCCGCGATCCAGTTGAGGAAGGCGACGTCCTGGGTGTTGCCGAGCTGCGGCGTGGCGATCTTCTTGCCCTTGAGGTCGTCCTCGGACTTGATCTTGTCCGGGTTGACGACGAGCTTGACCCCGCCGGAGGCCGAACCGCCGATGATGCGCAGGTTCTTGCCCTCGGACTTGGTGTAGCCGTTGATGGCGGGGGAGGGGCCGATCCAGCCGATGTCGATGGAGCCGGAGTTGAGGGCCTCGATCTCGGAGGGGCCGGCGTTGAACGTCGACGCCTTGATCTTCGTGCCGCCGAGTTCCTTCTGGAAGAGGCCCTCCTGGACCCCCACGAGCGCGGTGGCGTGGGTGAGGTTGGGGAAGTAGCCGATCTTGACCTCGTCGGCGGAGAGCTTCTTCGCATCCGCGGCGACGCCGGTCTGCTGGTCGTCGTCCTCGGACTCGGAGCCGTAGCCGCAGGCCGTCAGCAGAAGGGGAAGCGCCGCTATGGCGGCGAGGGTGCGCAGTGCGGTGAACGGTCTGGCGGCAGACACGGGAGTGTCCTTTCGGATGGCGGGTCGTGAGAGGAGCGACTGCGGAGGCACGCGGGCACGCGGGCACGACGGCGCGTGGCACCGGCACGTTCAGGCGCGGATGTGCGCGGATACGCGCGCCGGCGTGCGGAGAGGGGACGGCGATGCGGACGCCGGCCGGGTCTCAGGCGGTGGCGGTGCGACAGACGGCGCTGGACGTGCGGACGAGGTCGATGTGGAGACGGGAGGTGAGAAGGGGCAGCGATCGGCCTGCGCGGCTGAGCGTTCTCATGATCACCCCTCGAAGATTCCTAGTTTTCCCACCGGGTTGATAGGGATCGTGGCAGAAGGTGACGCCCACCCCAAGGGGTTGTTCACATAGTGGTCAGCCGCGTCTCATGAAGTGAGATTCAGGTGATCGGGCACCGCCTCAGGGGTTGGTCCAGGCCCCAGGGGTGTCGGTCAGCGCGGCGACATCGTCGGGCAGCCGGGCCGAGGCGACGTCGGCGAGGGTCACGCCGTCGAGGATCTCCCGCACGTTGGAGCGCAGCGCGATCCACAGCGGCAACAGGGACTCGGCGGGACCGCGGTAGGACAGCTCCGGGGGGCGCACGCCGCGCACCGACACCAGGGGGCCGTCCACGACGCGGATGACGTCGGCGATGGAGATGGCCGCGGCCGGCTTGGCCAGGCGGTAGCCGCCGTTGCCGCCGCGCTGACTGACCACCAGCCCGCCGCGCCGCATGTCGCTGAGGATGCCCTCCAGGAACTTGTGCGGGATGTCCTGGGCATCGGAGATGGCCTCGGCCTTCACCGGCCCGTCATCGCCCGACGCGACGAGTTGCAGCGCGGCGCGCACCGCGTAGTCCGCCCTGGCTGAGATCCGCATACGGGCATTATTCCGCACGTGGGGCCAGGTCCGTCCCCCGCCCGCGCGGGGCCGGGCCGGGAACGCCCCGCACGACGCGGACCGCCCGCCCCCGACCCGTGAGATCGAGGACGGGCGGACCCGGAACGGTCACCGGTCAGTGATCGCGACGACGCAGCGCCAGCCACAGGAACACGACCCCCGCGCCCGCGCCGGCCAGCAGCAGCGCCCGGTTGTCGCCGGCCGCCTTCGCCGACCGGGCGGCCTTCTCCCGCACCGGCTCCGGTGCCTTCTCGTGCCACATCCGGCCCGCCTGCGACGCCGCCTGGGCGGCCTTGTCCCGGACCGGCTCCGGCAGCTTCTCCTGCACCTGCTGGGCTACCTCGGCGGCCTTGGCCTTCGCCTGGCCCGCCACGGAGGCGGCCTGCTCCCGCGCCTGGCCCGCCATCGAGGCGGCCTGCTCCCGTGCCTGCGTCGCCTTCTCCTGGGCTCGGGCCTTGACGTCGGTCTTGGCCGCCAGTGCCTCCACCGTCTCGCCCAGTTCCCGGCGAGTGTGCTCCACCTGCTCGCGCAGTTCCTCAGGGCTCTGCGCGGTCGGCTCGTCGTGCGGCGGCTGGGTCATCGGTGTGCGCTCCCCTTGATCTCGGCCACGTCGGCCTTGACGTTCTCGATGGTCTGCTGCGGTGCGGGCGGGGCGGCCTTGCCGACCTGCTTCTTGCCGGTCATGGCCATCACGGCGGCGATCACCCCGAGCACCGCGGTCACGATCAGCGCCGCGGCCCACACGGGCAGCGGCACCGCCAGCGCGGCGATCGCGGTGGCCACGAGGGCCTGGAGCATCAGGAAACCGACCAGACCGGCGCCGCCGAACAGGCCACCGCCCTTGCCGTACCGCTTCCCCTTCTCCTTCATCTCGGCCTGTGCCAGCCTCAGCTCGCCGCGCACCAGCTCGGTCAGCTGCTGCGAGGCACGCTGCACCAGCTCGCCCACCGGCTCCTGCCCCGGGGCGTGACCGTCCAGCCGGTCCGTCCGCGGGGGATGCGGCTGTGTAGTCGCCACGGTGATCATCTCCCGTTCCGTTCGCCGCTCGCCGGGTCCGCCTCGTGGCGCCCGGCCTCCGTGAGCGCGCGAGTACCCCCGACGGGGCGGTTAAGGACACCCGGCGTGGCTTTGCACGACACGTTCACACACGCGACGGCCGTGGCTCCGCGCTCAGGCGGCTTCCGCCTGAGCGCCCGCCTGCTCGCCCGCCCGTTCGTCCACCCGCGCGGCCGGCTCCCCGGCCGGTTCCGTGGCCGGTTCTACGATCGGTTCTACGGTCGGTTCCTCGGCGCGGCGGTGCCGGTGCTCCGTCGCCGTGCCCCCGATCAGCCGCAGGTGCCCGCGCCGCCGCCCGTGCCGCGCCGTCGACGGACGCGACGGCGGATCGAACATCCGCGTTTCGAGACGGTCCATCCCGAAGAGCAGGAGCCCCAGAAACGGCAGCAGCAGAACGGCGACGACTATCATCACGGGCCCCTTCGAAACCGACGGCACCCCTCCGTGTGCCCCCTGTCCGCCGGGTAAGCCCCCACCGGGGGGCCGGGCGAGGTGAAGGTTCGATGACGGCGGGACGGCCGGCATCCGCCCGCCGGTCGTCCGGCGGGGGGATGCCGCGAGCGGATGGCGTCCCCGAGCGGGGGAAGTCGTACAGAACGCCGGGTTCCCGAGAGGCCCGGCGCGGACGGCGCGGGACCGCGCGCCACCGAAGAACCGCTCTCCCGGTGTCGCTGGAGGTGCCCGGTGACCGTCACCCGTCGACCGTCGGCCGGCCTCGACGCGCTGGACGCCGCCTTCGCGGAGACCGTGCGGCGCACCGGTGCCGCCGTGGGCGCCCTCTACCTGCTCGCCCCGCACGCCCCGATCCTGCGCCTCGACGCCCTGTACGGGGCGCCCGCCGAGTTCGCCGAACCGTGGGCCAGGGTGCCGCTGTCCGCCCCCGCCCCGGTCGCCGACGCCGCCCGGGAGGACCGGCTGGTCTGGGTCGGCGGCCACGAACAGATGGCGCGGTCCTACCCCCGTACCGCCGTCGCCCTGCCCTACCCGATGGCCCTCGCCGCCGCCCCCGTCACCGGCGTACGGACCTGGGGAGCGCTGCTGCTCATGTGGCCGTCCTCCCGCCCGCCGCACATGTCCGCGCGGGAACGCGGCCACATCACCTCCAGCTGCCGGCGGCTGGCCCGGCTGATCGAGGGCGCCGCCGGGCACGGCGTGCTCGCGGCGCCCGACGAGGCACCCCGGGCCGTCCCGGCCGGACCCGCCCGCCGGGAGGCCGAGACGTCCGCCGCGCAGGCCGCCGCGGACTTCGCCGAGCGGCTGCCCGGCGGCTGCTGCGCGGTGGACCTGGCGGGACGCTTCACCTACCTCAGCTCCGGCGCCTGCGAACTGCTGGGCCGCGACGCGGACCGGCTCCTCGGCACCCTGCCGTGGCAGTCCCTGCGCTGGCTCGACGACCCCGTGTACGAGGACCGCTACCGCGCCGCCGTCCTCAGCAGGGAACCGGTCTCCTTCACCGCCTGCCGTCCCCCGGGCCGCTGGCTGGACTTCCACCTCTACCCCGACACCAGCGGCATCAGCGTCCGCGTCGTGCCCAGCGGCGGCGAGCCGCCCCCGGCCCCGGCGCCGCACCGGTTCGTCCGCCCCGCCGCCCCCGCCCGCGCGGGCCGGCTCTACCAGCTCACCCACCTGGCCGCCGCGCTGGCCGAGGCCGTCGGCGTACGGGACGTGATCGAACTGGTCGCCGACCAGGTCCTGCCGGCCTTCGGCGCCCAGGGCATGCTGCTCTCCGCCGCCGACGCCGGCCGGCTGCGCGTCACCGGGTCCCGCGGCTACGACCCCGCGACCGTCGACCGCCTCGACGGCCTGCCGGTGGACAGCACCCTGACCCCGGCCGGCCGCACCCTGCGCAGCGGCGTCCCCGCCTTCTTCCCCGACCCCGACTCGCTGCGCCGCGCCTACCCCGACGCCCCGCTGATCACCGACAACCGGGCCTGGGCGTTCCTCCCGCTGGTCCTCTCCGGGCGTGCCGTCGGCTGCTGCGTCCTGTCCTACGCCGACCCGCACGACTTCCCGGCCGAGGAACGCGCCGTCCTGACCGCCCTCGCCGGCCTCGTCGCCCAGGCACTGGACCGCGCCCACCTCTACGACACCAAGCTCGACCTCGCGCAGAGCCTCCAGCAGGCGCTGCTCCCGCACACCCTGCCCGCCGTCGACGGCCTGCGCGTCGCCGCCCGCTACCTGCCCGCCACCCGGGGCATGGACATCGGCGGAGACTTCTACGACCTGATCCGGCTCGGCGACGGGTCCGCGGCGGCCGTCATCGGCGACGTGCAGGGGCACAACGCGGCGGCCGCGGCGCTCATGGGCCAGGTTCGCACCGCCGTCCACGCGGGCGCGACCCGCGGCACACCGCCCGGCGAGGTCCTCTCCAGCACCAACCGGCTCCTCACCGACCTGGAACCCGACCTGTTCACCAGCTGTCTCTACGTCCACCTCGACTTCGCCCGCGGCCGGGCGACCCTGGCCAGCGCCGGCCACCCGCCGCCGCTGGTACGGCTGCCCGACGGCCGGACCCGGCCCGCCGACGTGGTCCCGGGACCGCTGCTCGGCATCGACCCCCGCGACGTCTTCCCGCAGAGCGAGCTGCCGCTGCTGCCGGGTCTTGTGATGCTCCTCTACACCGACGGCCTCATCGAGGTGCCCGGCGTCGATCTCGACGACTCCATCGACCGTCTCGCACAGCAGCTCTCCCGGGCCGACGCGGACGACCTGGACCTGCTGATCGACCACCTCCTGGCGAAGGCCGGCTCCGGCGGGGCGCGCACCGACGACGTGGCGCTGCTGGCCCTGCGGCAGACCGCCGACGACGCGTTCAGCGCCGCCGGGGGAGCGCCCTAGGCCGGCCCAGGCCGGCCTAGGTCTTGGGGCCGCGCCGCGCGTCGTGGCTGGCCAGTATGGACAGGATGGCGGCGACGGTCAGACCGGCCTCGGCCTCGGCGGGGTGCCGTAGGGGGACGCCCGGCTCGACCCGGTAGATGTTCGACCGTCCCTGCCGCGTGTGCGAGAGGTAGCCGTCCTCCTCCAGATCGGAAATGATCTTGTGGACGGCGCGCTCGGTCAGCCGGCAGTGCGCCGCGATGTCCCGCACGCGCGTGCTCGGATCGTCGGCGATCACCGCCAGGACGCGGGCGTGATTCGTCAGGAACGTCCAGCCGGTGTGTGGCTCAGGTACTCCACCCATGACAAGCAAGTATGACGTGTGTTTCATGCATCAGTACATAGGAACTAAACTTCAGGTATCTATTGACAGGCCAAGCCGCCGGGACCGATCCTTGCATTCATACCGAGCCGGCGCCGCCCCGCTCGCCATGAGCCCGCCCGCCACGAGTGTCGAAAGGACGACATGGGCCATGACTCCGCAACCGTTCTCCGCCGTACGCTCGCTCACGCCCGACGGCGTGACCGTGGTGACGCTGCGCGGTGACATCGACCAGGACGTGGGTACCGAGGTCCGGCAGGCCCTGCTGCCCACCGGCACACCGGACCCGTTCACGGTGGTCGACCTCGCCTCGGTGTCGTTCATGGACACCGCCGGCATCAACGCCCTGATCCTGGCCCACCGCGCCGCCGCCTCCCGGGACGGCTGGATAAGGCTCGCGGCGTGTTCGCCCACGATCCTGCGCGTGCTCGACGTCCTCGGCATCGCCGGGGTCATGCGCTGCTACCCCACCGTGCAGGACGCCCTCGGCGACTGACGGACCGTCCCGGCGGCACCGTAGTGCGGCGGGTGGGGCGGGACAACCGCACATGAGGGGAGGGGGCGACCGGTGGCGGCCCCACCGGACCGGACCGGAAGCTGTCATCCGGACGGGGGGCGGTCGAAGCGCACGGTCCGGCCACGGCGCCCCCGGGCGTGCGCGCGCACCGGCCCGTGCTTCCACGCGCTCTGTCCGGGCCCCGCGACCAGCGCGCCGCTCACCCGCCACGCGGCCCACAGTGTCACTGTGCCAGTCGTCAGTGGCACGGCCCGCGAAAGGGGACCCCAGACATGGAGCCGCACAGGACCGTTCCGACGGGCGGTCTGCGGACCGACGAGGACGCCTACTACGACGCGTTCACGCTGTTCCTCTCCCACAGCGACGAGAAGGCCCTCACCCACGCCTACTTCGACGACGTGGTACGCCACCTGCCCGCGCGGCGTGTCTTCCTCGACGTGGGCGCCGGTGACGGCGTGACCTCCCGGTACGTCGGCCGCTCCTTCCGGCGCACGGTGTGCGTCGAACCGAGCGCAACCATGCGCCGGGCCATCGCCCGTGCCTGCCCCGACGCGGAGGTCGTCGCCGAACCGGTGGCGCGGGCTCGCCCCGGCGTCCTCGCCGACCTGGCGCTCCTCTCCCACGTCCTCTACTACGTCCCCCGCGCCGAGTGGGCGGCGACGGTCCGCCGCGTCCTCGGCTGGGTCGCCCCCGGCGGCACGCTGCTGGTGCTCATGCAGGACCCGGACAACCCGTCCATGCGGATGGTGCGCCACTTCACCGGCGCACGCTTCGGCCTGGCGGACCTCGCGGACGAACTCACCGCCGCCGACGGCGCCGGTGACCTCGGCGATCTGCGGCTGGAGTCCGTGCCCGCGCTCTACCGCAGCGCCGACCTGGAGGAGACGGTCACCGTCGCAGGGTTCCTGCTCAGCGTCCCCGCCCACCACCGCCCGGACCACGGCACGGAGCCCACCCGGGACGCCGTACGGGAGTACGCGCGGCGGTACTTCGCGGACGGTGACGGCACGTACCGCATCGACCACCGCCAGGACGTCCTGCGCATCCGGCGCGCCGCCACGTGAACCGGCCGGAGCGCGACGCGGGCGCACGCCGCAGGACGGACGGCGGGGTCAGCCGACGCGGCTTCCTCGGCGCGGCCGGCGCGGCGGTCGCCCTGCCGGCGGCGGTGTCCGGACCGGCCGACGCCCGTGTGTACGGCGGCCGTTCCGACGGACCCACCGTCACCTTCACGGAGGCGACCGGCGGCTCGGTCACCGGCGTCCCGGGGTGCGGCTTCCTGGTCGCCGAAGTACAGGGCGTGCTCTGGCGCGTTCCCCGCGAGGGCGGCACGGCCGTCAGGCTGAGCGAGTGGGACCTGGAGGCGACCCGCCCCGCGCTGTCGCCCGACGGCACGGCGGTGGCGCTGGTCGCCTACCGCGGCGGCGCCTTCCACCTGTGGGTGACGGGCGTCGACGGCGGCGGACCGCGGCGGCTGACCGACGGGCCGTGGGACGACCGGGGCGTGGCCTGGTCCCCCGACGGGACCCGGCTCGCCTTCTCGTCCGAACGGGGCGGCGACGACGTGACCGGCACCGCCTACGGCTTGTGGACCGTCGGCCGGGACGGCACCGGGGCACGGCGGGTGACCGGTGGCGGCCACGACGACCACGACCCGGTCTGGACACCGGACGGACGGTCGCTGGTCTGCGTACGCGCGGGGCGGCTGCCGGACGGTACGACGGACGGCGGCCGGACCCTGGTGCGGGTACCGGTCGCCGGGGGCAACGCCGAGGTACTGCACACGGTGGCCTCGGGCCGCCTCGTGGGCCCGGCCGTCTCCCCGGCCGGCCGCGTCGCCTGCGTGCACCTGTCCGGCACGGGCACCTCGCCGTCCGAGCCGGCCGCGCGCACGGTCCTGCTGGTCGACGGCCGCGCCGTCACCGACGACGAGGACCTGGCCGCGGCGCCGCCGTCCTGGCTGGACGCCCACCGGCTGCTGTACGTGGCCGACGGCCACATCCGCGTCCGCACCGTCACGACCGGGCCACCGGCCCCACCGGAAGCGACGGCGCCCGCTGCGTCGGCGGAAGCCGCGGTGCCTCCCGTGCCGGCGGGGGCCGCGGTGCCTTCTGTGTCGGCGGGGACTGCGGTGCCTCCTGTGTCGGCGGGGGCCGTGGTGCCTTCTGTGTCGGCGGGGGTCGTGGCGTCCCCCGCACCGGCGGGAGTCGTGGCGTCCCCGGCTTCCGCCGGGCCGGGGCTGCTCACCCTGGACGGTGACGGCGCAAGCACCGTTCGCCCGGCGGGTCCGGCCGGACCCCTCACGTCCCCCGCGCCGGGCGCCTCCCGCGAGCCGCTGCGCGTCCACGCCGGACAGCTCTGGGACGGCACCGGCACACCCCCGCGCCACGACGTCGACATCCTCGTCCGCGACGGCCGCGTCCACGCCGTCGAACCCCACCGCACCCGCCGGCCGGGCCACCGCACCCTCGACGCCTCCGCACAGACCGTGCTGCCCGGCCTGTTCGACAGCCACACCCACCCCTACAGCGCCACCTACGGTGCCCGGCAGCACCTCACGGCCCTCGCGTACGGCGTCACCACCACCGCCTGCCTCGGCGCCTCCCTCTACGAGGCGGTCCGGCTCCGCGAGTCCCTGGCCGGCGGCCACAGCACCGGCCCACGTCTGCTGGCCTGCGCCGAACTCATCGACGGCGCCCGCACCGCGTACAGCACGGGCCGCGCCCATCGCACCGGCGCCGGGCTGCGCCGGACCCTGGACCGGGCCACGGCGCTCGACGTCGACTTCGTCAAGACCTACGTACGGGCCTCCGGTTCCTTCATGGCGTCGGCCGCCGAAGCGGCCCACCGGCTGGGTGTGCCGTGCGGCAGCCACCTGTGCGCTCCCGGCCGGTCGGCCGGACAGGACCTGACCACCCATCTGCAGGCCACCCAGCGCCTGCCGTACGGCCACGCCACGACCCCCGCGGGCCACATCCACCAGGACCTGGTCGAGCAGTACGCGGACGGCCGCTTCGCGATGATCGCCACTCCCTTCACCGCGCAGATCCTGCTCGCCGCCGACCCCGGTCTGGCCGACGACCCCCGGGTCAGCGTCCTCATGCCGCCGTGGGACGCCGCCGCCGTCCGCGAGCGGGCGGACACCCCGGCCACGGCCGCGGAACGGCACGCGCTGGACGTCGAGATGAGCAACTACCGGCAGCTCGTCGAGGCCGGTGCCGCGCTCGCCCTCGGCACCGACGCACCGCTCGTCCCGCCCGGCCTGTCCCTGCACCTCGCGCTCCGCGCCCTGCACGCCCACGGGTTCTCCGCCGCGCGGGCCCTGCAGACCGCGACCACCGTCCCGGCCCGCCTCTTCGGAGTCGCGGCCGACCTCGGCACCGTCGAGCGGGGCAAGGCGGCCGACCTCAATCTCGTCGACGGCGACCCGTTCACCGACTTCTCCCACCTGATCCGTACCTCCGCCGTGCTGCGCGCCGGGACCCTCTACCGTCAGGCCGACCTGACCACCGCCCACCGCGCCGTCACCCGACGGCCGCCGGACCGCTCCACGTGGCTCGACGTCGCCCACCGGCTCCGGCGCGGCTCCTGCTGCGGTCCCGACGACTGACCCGGGTGACCCGGACGGACGGAAAACGCGTTGCCGCCGCCACCCCGTCCATGTCAGCGTTGCCCCGCGACTGTCGTCGACCAGCGGAGCGGACATGCTCATCCAGGACGTTCACCCGACCCCGCGGCCCGTCCCGGCCGCCTCGATCGCGGACGTTCCGGAGCACCCGCATGCCCACGCAGACCACCGCCCGCGCCGTCACGACGGCGGACCGCGGACGGCTCGTCCCCGACTCCGCCGGCCGCACGCTCGCCAGGGGTGAGCACAGCGGTCGACACAGCGGCGAATACACTGGTGAGCACACCGGTGCGGCAGCCGGTGCCGCAGCCGCCGCCGTAACCGCCGCCGCAGGAGAGAGCGGCGGCCTCGTGGTCCGCACCGACGGCGGCGCCGGCAACTTCCGCAGAACGCCGAACGGCAGAACACCGTACGGCAGAACGCCACACGGCAGGACACCGTACGGCTGCCGTCGCACCGGACCGTCCGGCGGAGCGTCGGCCACGCCCCGGCCGTCCTCCTCGCCGCCTGCCCCGCCACCCTCGCGGCGGTTCCTCAGGACCGCCGGTGCCGCGTGTGCCGGCGCGGCGACCGCCTCGCCCTCCCGGCCGCCCGACCCCCCCACCGACCCCCGTACGAACCCGCAACGAAGGAGGCACCACATGACCGACGACGTCACCCCGCAGGAGACCGAAGGTTCCGAGGAGACCAAGGAGTCCGAGGCCAAGCGCAAGTTCCAGGAGGCACTGCGGCGCAAGGCCGGCGCCAGCCGGGCCCAGCAGGCCCATCAGGAAGGACGCCAGAAGATCAAGGGGCTCAACGGGCCCAAGGGTCAGAACCGTACCTTCCGCCGCAAGTCCGGCTGACACCCGTCCGCCACCGCCCTCGGGCCGCCGTCCTCCCCGTTCCCGCGGGGAGGACGGCGACCGAGGTGCCCGGACGATGTCGATGACGGGGCGCCCTCAGACGCCCGTGACCCCGTCGAGTCGCTCCCTGATCAGGTCGGCGTGGCCGTTGTGCCGGGCGTACTCCTCGATCAGGTGGACCAGGATCCAGCGCAGCGGGGTCCGCCCGCCGCCGAGCGGGTCGTCCAGCGACGCGCCGGCGATCAGCGCCCGGCCCTTGTCGATCTCGTCCCGCCAGACGGCCGTCGCCTCGTCGAGTCCCCGGCCGGGAAGGAGCAGGAACCCGTCGGGGTTGTCCTCGCCGAACACGGGCGGCACGTCCAGGCCCGCGAAGACGCCCTGGAACCAGTGGCGTTCGACCTCCGCCAGGTGCTGGACGAGGCCCAGCAGCGTCATCGGCGACGGCGGGGCCGAGGCGGTCCGCAACCGGCCGTCGTCCAGGCCCGCGCACTTGTGGACGAGCGTCGCGCGGTGGAAGTCGAGCCACGCCTCCAGCAGAGGACGCTCGGCGGCGTGCGTCGGCGGGACGGGCCGGCCGTCCGGTGTCGTGGTCGTGGTCATGGCGGCCACCCTGGCAGCCGCGGACACGGCGCACAGCCCGCTTCCCCGCCGTTTCCCCGCCGTTTCCCGGATGCGGACGGCCGCGATCCGGCAGGGTGGGGGGATGCTCGAACTGCCCTTGCCAGGAGGCTTCGTCAACACCGTCGTCCGGGTCGGCGACACGGTCCGCCGCCCGCCCCCGGACCGCGCCGACTTCGTCCACGGACTGCTGCGGCTGCTTCAGACGCGGGACTGGCCCGGAGCGCCACGGCTCCTCGGGACGGACGAGCGGGGCCGCGACATCTTCGGCCACCTCGACGGCCACGTCGCCTGGGAGGAGCGGCAGCCCGCCGACGTCACCTCGGACGAGAGTCTGGCGGCGGCCGCCCGGCTGGTGCGCGAGTTCCACGACCTGACGGCCGGCACCCCCCTCGCCGGGGACCGGGAGGTCGTCTGCCACAACGACCTGTCGCCCAGGAACACCGTCTACCGCCCGGTCGAGGGCCGGCTCCGGCCGGTGGCCTTCCTCGACTGGGACCTCGCGGCACCGGGCCCGCGCCTCCACGATGTCGCCCACGTCTGCTGGCAGTACGCCGGGCTCGGCCCGGCCGCCGACGCCGCGGACGCGGCCCGCCGGGTCCGGCTGATCGCCGACGGCTACGGCCTCACGGACCGGCGCGACCTGGTGTCCACGGTCCTGTGGTGGCAGGACCGCTGCTGGCGCGGCATCCAGAGCGGCGCCGACGCGGGCGACCCCGCGATGCGGCGGCTGCGCGACTCGGGGACGGTCACCCGCGTGCGCAGGGCGTACCAGTGGACCGCCGATCACCGCGGCGCCCTGGAACGCGCGCTCCTCTGAGGACGGCGGGGGCGGGGAACACCCGGGCCCGGCGCGGGACGGCCCGCCACCGCGGCGGACGTAGCGGACGCCGTTCCGCCGTCCACCGGCCACCACCGCCCGGCGGACGGGTGCGTGAACACCCGTACGACATACGGGGGACGCGCGCCGCGCGGAGCGAGCCGCACAGGTCGCTCACGTCGCTCCCGCCCCAGCCGCCCCACCGGCAACATCCGAGGTCAGCGGCGCGCTCCACCCCCGCCGGGAAGTTCAATGGAAAACCCTCCGTGCGGCGTGGCACCCGCATAGCGTGCGGTCCAATGTCGGGCCCTCGCCGCGCTAGGAGACTGGGGATGTCCTACCACAGCTCGGAGCCGGACCCGGTTCGACAGCACGCCGGGCCGCCCCCCGCCGCCGGCGGACACCGCCCGGCCTCGTGGTCCGGGTACCACCGCGCCCTGCGGGTCCTGCGCCGCGCCTGCCGGTGGCAGCGGCGGGTCGCCACCCTCGCAGCCCTCGGCTACTTCGCCGTCTTCCTCACCCTCACCGTCGAGGCCCCCGCCCTCATGGCCCGCCCCGCGGCCGGCGGCCTGCCCACCGGACTGCTGCTGGCCCTGGTGCAGGTCCCGGTCACCTGGCTGGCCGTGGTCCTCTACGAGTACGCGGCGAGCCGGTACGTGGACCCGCTGGCCCGCCGGGTCGGCAGGTACGGCCGTCCGGCCGGCGGCGACGGACAGCCGCGCGGATGACGGACATCGGCGGCTCCGCGCAGTCCTGGTCCCTCGTCGCGTTCTGCAGTGTCGTCACCGTGACGCTGCTGCTGTGCGTCCTGACCGGCCCCGACCGCGACGACCTGGAGGAGTTCTACACCGGCTACCGTTCGCTGTCGCCGCTGCGCAACGGCCTGGCCGTCGCCGGTGACTACATCTCCGCCGCGACCGTCCTCACCATCGGCGGGGTCATCGCGCTGTGCGGCTACGACGGTGTCGTCCTGGCCCTCAGCACCCTCCTCTCCCTGCTCCTGCTGATGTTCCTGCTCGCCGAACCCCTGCACAACACGGGGCGGTTCACCATGGGCGACGCCCTCGCGCGGCGGATGCCCGGCCGGGCGGTGCGCGTCACGGCGTGCGTGGTCACCGTGTTGTCTCTGGTACCGATGATGATCGTGCAACTGGCGGGCGTCGGACAGCTGCTCGCCTTCATCCTCGGCTTCTCCGACAGCGCCATGAAGACCGGGTGCGTCATCGGCGCGGGGATGCTGATGATCAGTTACGCCGCCCTCGGCGGGATGAAGGGCACCGCCCTGATCCAGATCCTCAAGACGGTGATCCTGCTGGGCTCCGGACTGGTCGTCGCCTTCATCATCATGCACACGTTCGGCTGGCACCCCGGGACGATGGTCGACACGGCCGCGCGGCGCAGCGGGGCCGGTGAGGCGTTCCTGCGCTACGGGCTGCAGTTCGCCGACGGACCGCACCCCGCGGCCGACATGATCAGCACCCAGGTGGCCATCGTGCTCGGCGGTGCCTGTCTGCCGCACGTCACCATGCGCATGTACACGGCGGGCAGCCCCCGCCAGGTCCGGCGGACGATGTCCTGGGCCGTGTCGTCGGTGGCCCTGTTCATGCTGGTGATCACCGTCATCGGCATCGGCGCCACGGCTCTCGTCGGCCGGGCCGGGATCACCGCGGCGGACCCGCGCGGCAGCACGGCGTACCTGCTGGGGGCCCGCGCCGCGTTCGGCCCTGAGGTGTCCCGCGCCGAGAGCCTGCTCTTCTCCACGGTCACCACGGCGATCTTCCTCACCCTCCTGGCGTCCGTCGCCGGGATGACGCTGGCCTGCGCCAACTCCCTCGCCCACGACGTCGCCGCCTCCCGCCGAGCGGGCCTCGCGCCGATGAAGGAGATGACGCTGGCCCGCGTCTCGGCGCTGATCGTCGGGGTGCCGGTGGTGGTGCTGGCCGCCCTCGCCCAGCACCGCAGCCTCCAGCCGCTGGCGACCCTCTCCTTCTGCATGGGCGCCTCCGCCATCGCTCCCGCGCTGGTCTACACGCTGTTCTGGCGGCGGTTCGGCCGCACCGGCCTGCTGGCCACCCTGATCGGCGGCTCGGTCACCACGCTGGTCCTGATGTCCGGCACCCGGCTGGTCTCCGGCTCCCCGACCTCCGCCTTCCCGGAGATCGACTTCAACTGGTTCCCGTTCTCCACGACCGCCCTGGTGTCGGTGCCCGCGGGCTTCGCCTGCGGCTGGCTCGGCACCCTCCTGGCCGGACGGCGGGCCGCCCAGCGCGAACGCGACCGGTACGCCGCCCTCGAACACCTGGTCCTCGCCGGCCCCCCGCGCCGCCGGCCGGGGTGGAGCCCCGACGACTGACCCACGGGGCGGGCCCCGACACCACCGAGGAGCAACAGGCCGAGGTACGGCGGCTGATCGGCCTCGGTGCCCGCGCCGTCGACTGGGACCTGTACCCGGCCGACCCCGACTTCGTGGTCCTCGCCGACCCCGACGGCAACCTCTTCTGCGTCGTCGACCTCAGCAGCGCCCCCAGTGGTGGGTGATGTGCGGTCTTCGTGACCGTCGAGGACATCGACGAACTGCTGGCGTCACTGGAGTCCGACTACCTCGGCTGGTCCTCCGCGACGGCCCCGGTCGTCATGGGCAACCCCGACCGGCCCGAGCTGGGCCAGGAACTGCCAACAGCTTCTGCGCCACCGACCCGGACATCCCGCGCGCCGGGGGAGCCGCCGAGTTCCTGCGCACCCCCGGCGACACCCTGCTGCTGTACACGGACGGCCTGACCGAGGCGCGCAGCGGCCGCGCGCGGGACGGTTTCTACGGCGAGGAGGCGCTGCGGGCCTACGCCGTGACGCACGCGCCCGGCGGCCCCGGAGGGATGATCGCCGCGCTGACCGGTCCGCTGGACAGCTTCGGCGACGGCCTGGACGACGACACCGCGCTGCTCGCCCCCGGCCCTCAGGCCAGTTCGAGCAGCAGCCCGGTCAGTTCCTCGGGCGCGGTGACCATGCAGTCGTGACCGGCGGCCAGCTCCCGCACCCACGACGGGGAACCGTCGGCCTGCACCGCAGGCACCGGCCGCCGGTCGAACCCCTCCGGCTTGCCCACCGTGCAGTGGATGTGCGCCCGCGCGACCGTCCGGGCCCGGGGGTCGCGCAGCCGGACCGGCTGCTGGAGGCAGCGCACCGGATGGTCCGACAGCATCGAGCGCACCCAGGCCACGTCCGCCGGGTCGGTGATCCCGAAGAGCCCCGCAGGCGGCGGCAGCTCCGGCAGCGGCGGTACCCGCCAGCCGCTCTCCGAGCGCAGGGCCGCGTCGATCAGCCGCCGGGTCACCGGCATCACGTCGGCCGCCGTCTCCCCGTCCTCGGGCACCATCGCGTCGAGGTACACCAGCCGGGCGAGCCGCTCCGGGACCCGTTCGGCCACGGCCGTGACGACCAGCCCCGCGTAGCTGTGACCGACGAGCACCACGTCGGTCAGGTCCTCCTCGGCGATCAGACCGGCGATGTCCTCGACGTGCGTGTCCAGACCGACCTCCGGGCCGAGCAGGTGCGCCTTGTCGCCGTAACCGGTCAGCGACGGCGCGAGGACCCGGTGACCGGCGGCCGTCAGCAGCGGCACCACCCGCTCCCAGCACCGTCCCTCGTGCCACGCGCCGTGCACCAGTAGATAAGTCGACATAGCGTTTCTTGCCTTTCGTGGGGTACGCCGGTCCCGGCCCGGTACGGGCCGCCGGCCGCCGCCCACGCTGCCGGGCGCCGCGCGGCCGGCCCAGAGCCCCGGTGATCCTGGGGGTGACAGGACCAGGCACCCGGCGCCCGCGCGCACTACGGTGGACGGATGTCCGATGCACCGAACCCGCTGGGCGAGTACGTACGCGCGCGGCGCGAGCTCGTCACCCCGGAGCAGGCCGGCATCCCCGCCGCGGGCACCCGTCGGGTGCCGGGACTGCGCCGGGAGGAGGTCGCGATGCTCGCCGGTATCAGCGCCGACTACTACCTCCGCCTGGAACAGGGCCGCGACCGCAACCCCTCCGCGCAGGTCCTCGAAGCGCTCGCCCGCGTCCTGCGGCTCGACGACGACGCCACCGCCCACCTGCTGCGCCTCGGCGCCGCCGCGTCCGGGCGGCGGACCCGCCGGCCCCGGGCGCACACCGTCCCGGCGGGTATCGCCCAGCTCGTCGCCACGCTCCACCTGCCCGCCGTCCTGGAGGACCGCCGCTTCGACATCGTCGCGGCCAACCCCTTGGCGACGGCGCTCTCACCCCGGCTCGCCGAAGGCTCCAACCGCCTGCGCGACCTCTTCCTCGACCCCGAGGAGCGCGCCTTCCACCCGGACTGGGAGGACGTCACCGCGGGCGCGGTCGCCGTCTTCCGCGAGGCGGCCGGCATCGACACGGACGACCCCCGGACCGTGGAACTCGTGGCCGAGCTGACCCACGCCAGCCCGCGGTTCCGCCACCTGTGGGCCCGCCACGACGTACGGGCGTGCGAGGGCGGCCCGCTGCGCCTCACCCACCCGCAGCTCGGCGAGGTCCGGCTCAACCGGGAGAAGCTCGACGTCGGCGGCACCGACGGCCTGACTCTCCTCGTCCTGCACCCGGACCCCGGCACCACCGACGCCGACAAGATGGCGCTCCTCGCCTCCGCGGCCCGCACCCCGGCCCGAACCGGCGGCTAGACCCGCCTGCGGCCCTCCCCGCCCGCTGAACCCGCGGACCGGCCTTCGAAAGCGCGTACCGAAGGCCACGGGAGGCCGCCCCGCGCCGGCCCGTCGGCAACACCTACCGCCGGCCACCGAAACCGGACACCGCCCGCTGGACGTGCGGACCGGCCACCGGGAGAGTCGTGTGCCGGGCGCCGGGGGTGCGCAGCGGTTCGTGGTGTGGGGGTGCGGCGGTGCATCCGGTGGCGCCGCTTCCCGGGAAGCACCTGCCGGAGGTGAAAGCCCCACCGGGTCCGGTGCGCGCACGCACCGTTTCCGGCGGCCCGCTTCCACCGCGACCCTGCCGCCCCGGACGAGAGCCTCGCCCTCATGATCCACGTGTACGTCGGTCCGACCCTCCCGCCCGACGAACCCCTGCTGCGCGGCCCCGCCGTGCGCGTCCGCCCGCCCGCCCGCCACGGCGACCTGCTGCACGACGCCATAGCGGGCACCGACACGGTGGTCGTCATCGACGGCCTGCGCCGCCCCGGGGCGGCCCTGCGCCACGAGGAGGTACTCACCGTCCTCACCCGCGGCGTCCGCGTCATCGGCGCGGGCGGCGTCGGCGCGCTGCGCGCCGCCGAACTCCACGGCTACGGCATGGAAGGCGTCGGCCGGATCTTCCGCGGCTACCTGTCCGGCCGGCTGACCGGCGACGACGAGGTAGCGGCCGGCCCCGACCCCGACGACGGCGGCACCGCGGCCACCTGGGCCCTGGTCGACCTGCGCTACGTCCTCGGCCTCGCCGTACAGGACGGCGTCGTCCCCCAGGACACGGCCGACACCCTGCTCCGCGCGGGGGCGGACGTCTACTACGCGCGACGTACCCGGGCCGTGCTCGACGCCCTGTGCGCGCGGCACGGAGCCACCGCCCTGACCGAGTGGATCGCCGAACGCCGCCGACAGGACCCGTACTTCGGTGGGCTGAGACGGCTCGACGCCCTCAAGGCGCTGCGCGCGGCCCGCTCGGGGATCGCGCCGACCGTCCGCGCCGGAGTCCCCGACGGCCCGTGGCCGACCGCCGGTCACCGCGGCCGGCAGGCACACGCCGCCACCGTCGGCGTCGACGGCCTCACGCTGCCGACCGGGCTCCGCGTCGCCTACCAGCAGGTCTTCGACCCCGACTTCCCCGAGGTGTGGCACGCCCACCTCGACCGCCTCTCCCGCGAACCCGGCGACGGCGCCTCCGGCCTGCCGCTGGCGGAACGTCTGCGCCGGCTCACCGGCGACTCCGGTGGCGCGCCCCCCGCGTACGCCGTCTTCCGTATCCCCGTCGACCTCACCGACGACGCCACCGTCACCCGCCTCCTGGCGCACGAGACGGAGCCCGACCGAATGGCCGTGGCCCGCTGCGCCGCCGAGACCGCCGCGCTCCGCCGCGACCGGCCGGGTCTCGTCCTCGCGTCGATCCACGACCGCGAGGCGTCCCGAGCGCTGGAGAGCCTCTGGCGGTGCCCCGCGGCGCGCCTGGAACACGCCGCGGCCGCCCGCGGCTTCGACAGTGCCGCCCAGGCGGCCGAGACGATGAAGATCTTCCTCATCGGCCTGCCGCACGATCCCGAGCAACCGCCCGGACGAGCCGAGGAGCCGGCCGCCCATGTCCACTGACCTCCTCCACCTCGACGGCACCGTCCGCGCCCGCGACCCCGAGGACACCTGGCGGGCCCTGGTCCCGCGGCTGGCCGACTACGGCATCACCCGTGTCGCGGACCTGACCGGCCTGGACCACCTGGGTCTGCCCGTATGGGTGGCCCACCGGCCCACCGCCGCCGCCCTCACCGTCTCCCAGGGCCGGGGAGCGACGTCCCGGCTCGCCGCGGTCGCCGCCGCGATGGAGGCCGTCGAACGGTGGCACGCCGAGCAGCAGCCGACCGTCGACGTCCACGGCAACGCCGGTGAGATCGGCCTCGACCACCCGCTCGACGCGCTGCCGCTGCGGGTCCCCCCGCAGTCGATGCGGGACCTGCGCGGTCTCGGCCGCGTCCCGCAGGACTGGACGGCCGGACAGGGCCTGCTCACCGGCCGCCTGCTGCACGTGCCCTCCGGCCTCGTCTCCCGTGCCCCCGGCCCGCTGTGGGCACCGGGGCTGTGGCGTGCCACGAGCACCGGACTGGCCTGCGGCAACACCTGGCACGAGGCGGTCGCGCACGGCCTGTTCGAGGTGATCGAGCGGCACGCGCTGCACGTCGACGAGCAGGCCGGCGGCCACTTACGGACCCCCGTCGACCCGGACAGCGTCGAGAGCCCCTACGCCCGCCGTCTCGTCGACCGGCTGGACGACCGGGGCGCGCTGGTCCGGCTGTACAGCGTCGGCAACGCCTTCGGGCTGCCGGTGTGCCTGGCCGGGGTGTGGTCCGAGGACTACCCGGCGTGGTTCGTCGGGGCCGGCTGCCACCTCGACCCGCACATCGCCCTGACCCGTGCCCTCACCGAGGCGGCCCAGGCCCGCCTCACCAGCATCGCCGGGCTCCGCGACGACCTGCCCAGCCGGGCCGTCTTCACCGACCCGCAGCCCGCGGACCCGCCGTCCAGGGAGCAGCCGAGCAACTGGACGGCCCTGCTGCGCACCTGGCCGACGCCGGCCGACTACACCCTCGCCGACCTGGTCCGTACCGCCGCCGAACGGCTGCGCCGGGTCACCACGTACGAACCCGTCGCGGTGACCCTCTCCCGGCCCGACGCCCCGGTCGACGCGGTGAAGGTCGTCGCACCCGGCGCCCGCGGCGGCGCCCGCGACTGAACGGATCAGCCGACGGCCCGCACCCAGTACCGGGGGAGCGCGGTGGTGTGGGGCCGGGCGGCGTCGGTGACGACGGTGCAGCGCACGGTGTCCGGGGTGCGGGTGAAGGACACGTACACGGGCCGCTGTTCCGTGTCGGCGATGTGCAGGAACAGCGAGGCGCCGGCGAGCCGGCCGCCGAAGCAGGGGAACGCCTCCGGGAAGGAGACACTGCTCACGGCGAGGGGGTAGAGCCGGATGTTGACCGCGGCGCGCACCGCCAGGACCGGGGGCGCCAGAGGCCCCGGCAGGGACTGCACGGTGCGCAGGGCGTCGCGGCGCAGGGTGCGCCGCACGGCGTCCGTCTGCCGCCGCACCTCCGCCACGGAGGCCGCGAACGTCGGTGCGGTGACCGGGAGATGGAGCCGGTGGTACGCGATGTGGTTGCCGGGCCGCAGGCGCTGCCGCGGGCCGCGGGTGGACATCGCGACCAGCGTCCGGGCGGGTACGGGGGCGTCGGGGAGCGACAGTTCGGCGCTCCAGGAGCGCAAGGCGAGGGACAGCGCGGCGAGGGCGGCGTCGTTGACGCTGGTGCGGTGGGCGTCGGCGAGGGAGCGCAGCCGGGCGAAGGGGACCTCGCCGTGGGCCCAGCGCGCCGCGGCCGCCTCGCCGGGGCCCGCGGGGAACCGGCGTACGGCGTGCCAGGGCGGTCCCGGGCGGAGGGCGGGGGCCGCCGTCTCGCGGGCGGCGCTCAGGACCGCGCGGAGTCCGCTCGGGGCGGGCGGGTAGAGGCGGGGCCCCCGCGCGGGGGTGTCCGCGAGCAGCCCCAGGACGCTGTGCGCCGCTCCGACACCGTCTTGCAGCGCGTGATGGGTCCGGAAACAGATCCGGAAGCGCGCGCTCCCCGGCGGGCCGGTGAGCAGCCAGCAGTCCCACGGCGGGTCGCCCCGGCCGGGCAGCTCCCGCGCCAGGAGCGCCTCGCAGAGGTCGGCGAGCTCCTGTTCCGAGGACACGGCCCGGTGGTGGACGTGCACGTCCGGATCGACGGGGGCGGCACGGGGCGACCAGTGCCGTGCCCGCCGCTCCGGCAGGAGGTGGGTGAGCGCGGGGAGCGCCCCGGCCCGGGACACGACCCGCTCCCTCAGTCCGTCCGGGTCGGGGGCCGGGCCGTGGAAGTCGAGGAAGAAACCCGCGACGGGCGGCCGGCGCATGGCGAGGAAGGTGCGGTCGATCGGTCCGATGGTGTACACGCGCGGGCAACGATTGCGTCGGCCGGGCGGTCACGTCGCCACGACGCCCACGCCCAGGGCACGTTCCGCGGTGCGGCCCAGGGCGTCGGCGAGGTGCTGGGTCTGCTCGGCGGTGAAGAAGGCACGGGGCAGGGCGAGGGTGAGGCTCAGGGTGCTGGTGTGGTGTCCGGACAGGGCGACCACCGGCACCGGGCCATGTGTCTCGACGTACCCCCACGGCGTGGACGCGGTCAGTCCCGGCGGTGTGGTGAGGACGGGGGTGTTGCCGGTGAGGTCGGTGACGGCCACGCTCATCGGCAGGGCGGGGCCGCGGGTCAGGGCCTGGGCGGCCAGCTCCGGCAGGGCGGCGATGGACAGGTCCAGCTCACCGCTGCGGACCGTGGCGCGCATCTGCTCCCACACCTGACCGGCGACGCGGACCGGATCGTCCCCGTCGGTGACCGAGACGCTCGCCTCCATCGCGCCGGCCGCCATGACCAGCCGGTGCGGCGGCAGCGGCGGCGTGATGCGGCGCCGGACGTCGAGGGCGGAGGTGCAGGTCAGCGTGCGCGTACCGGGGGTGTCGTCGGCGATGTCGCGGACCGCGGTGAGGATCAGGCCGCAGGCGAGGCTGTGTGTGCTGACACCGCCGTCCCGGGCGGTCCGCACCAGGCGGTCGGTCTGCTCGCGGCCGAGGTCGACGCGGCGGGTGTGCACGCCGTGCGCCGGACCGTAGGGGTCGCGGCCGGCGGCCTCGGCGGGGAAGCACAGCGGGGCGAGAGCCTGCACGTGGGCGGCGCGGCGGGCCAGGAAACCGTCGAGTTCCCGCCGGGTGACCTTGCCGCGGAAGTACGGCTCGACGGGCTGCGGCAGTCCCGCGGCGGCGGGCGGCAGCCGGGGGGCGCGGCCGGTGACCCTGGCCGTGTAGATCTCCCACAGCAGCGCCAGGGCGGTGAGGCTGCTGACGCCGTCGGCGATGGCGTGGTGGACGCACAGGACGAACCGGCGCTCCCCGCCGGGCCGGCCGAGCAGCGCCGCGCGCACCATCGGCGACCCCGGCACGAAGGGGGCGGTGGCGGTGGCGAAGTCGGTGTCGGGCTCGGTGCGCAGCGTCGGCGGCGACGCCGGGCAGCAGGTCAGCAGATGCCCCCCGGCCACGGGGCGGCACCGGGCGGTGAGCACGGGGTGGACCTCGGCGAGCACACCGAGGGCCTCGTCCAGCACCCCCTCGTCGACCGGCCCGCTCAGCGAGTGACACAGCGTCATGGGCATACCCGACTCGACGAACATCGCCTCGCTGACGGCCAGCGGACGCTCGTACACCGCTGTGGTCGTGATCGACACGGTCAACCTCCTGCATGGGGCGGGCCGGCACCGCACACGCCGACTGCCATGGGTCTTGCCACCCCGCACTCCTGACACGCCCGCCCCCGGCGGCGTACGGAAGCACCGGACACGTCCGCGCGAGCCGGTGCGCGCGGGGCGCGGGGACCCGGCGGCGGGAGCGGAGGCCGTGCTCCGGCCGGAGCCGGCCCGCGCCAATCTCAGAGCCCTCTGAGTTCACCCGGCTAGCGTCCCGTCCATGGTGCGCGATTACCTGATCATCGGGGCCGGACCGGCCGGACTTCAGCTCGCCGCTCTGCTCGAACGCGACGGGCGCGACTACGTCGTCGTGGAACGGGGGAGCGGACCGGGGACGTTCTTCACCCGCTTCCCCCGGCATCGGCAGCTGATCTCCATCAACAAGGTGAACACCGGATACAGCGATCCGGAGCTGAGGCTCCGCATGGACTGGAACTCGCTGCTCAGCGACGACCCGGAGCTGCTGTTCACCAAATACAGCGACGACTACTTCCCGCACGCGGACGACCTGGTGCGCTATCTCGCCGACTTCGCGGCGAGCACCGGCGTCCGCGCCGAGTACGACACGGAGATCGTCCGGATCACCCGCGAGGACGGCGTCTTCCGGGCCGTCGACACCGCGGGCAAGGTTCGGCAGGCCCGCCGGATCGTCGTCGCCACCGGCGTCTCCCGGCTCAACGTGCCGCCGATCCCCGGCATCGAACTCGCCGAACGCTACGACGACTTCGACACCGACCCGGCGGCCTTCACCGGCCGGCGGGTGCTGATCATCGGCAAGGGCAACTCCGCGTTCGAGACCGCCGACGCCCTGCTGCCGAAGGCGGCCGTCATCCATGTCGCGGGCCCGCACACGCTCAAACTGGCCTGGCAGACCCACTTCGTCGGCCATCTGCGCGCCGTGAACAACAACTTCCTCGACAGCTACCAGCTCAAGTCGCAGAACGCGCTCCTGGACGGCACCGTCGAGTCCATCGAGAAGGCCCCGGACGGCGGCTTCCGGGTCCTCTTCCGCTACGCCCGCACCGTCGAGCGGCTGCGGGAACTGCGCTACGACAGCGTCGTGCTCTGCGCCGGATTCCGCTTCGACGCGGACCTCTTCGACGAGACCTGCCGCCCCGCCCTCGTCATCGACGACCGGTTCCCCGAACAGACCTCCGCCTTCGAGTCGGTGAACGTGCCCGGCCTCTACTTCGCGGGCACCCTGACCCAGCAGCGGGACTTCAAGAAGGCCACCAACGGCTTCATCCACGGCTTCCGCTACGGCGCCCGCGCCCTGCACCGCGTCCTCGGCTCCCGGTACCACGACACGCCCTGGCCCGCCCGGAGCGTCCCGGCGACCCCCGAGGCGATCGCCGACGCCGTCGTGGAGCGCGTCAACCGCTCCTCCGGCCTCTGGCAGCAGTTCGGATTCCTCGGCGACGTCGTCGGTGTCGACGGCGACACGGCCGTGTACCAGGAGGAGGTCCCGCTGGACCTCGTCACCGACGGCGGTCTCGGCGCCGCCGCGCACCGGTTCACCGTGAACCTGGAGTACGGGCCGGGCCACGACGACGTCGACCCGTTCGACATCTCCGTACCGCGCGTGGTCGAGAACGACGTCGAGCACGCGCAGGACTCCGTCTACCTCCACCCCGTCGTCCGCCACTACCGCGACGGCGTCCTCGCCGGGGTCCACCACCTCGCGGAGAACCTGGAGAACGACTGGGACATCCCCGAGATCCACCAGCGGCCGCTCGCCGCGTTCGTGAAGGACTGCCTTGACTGAACAGTTCCCCGGCCCCGTCCTGGACCTCCTCGACGCGGCCGGCGACCGCGTGGTCTTCGAGCACCCCGGCCGCGCGGTCACCGGCGCACGACTGCTGTCACTCGTGCGCCGGGTGACGGCCGGTCTACGTGAGCGCGGCGTCGGCCCCGGGGACGGGGTCGCCCTGCTGCTGGGTGTCAGCCCCGAGGCGTTCGCCGCCGTGGTGGCGGCCCACACGGTGGGCGCCCGCGTCGTCGGGGTGCGCCCCGGCCTGACCGGGCGTCAGCGGGAGCACCTCCTCACGGACGTCGCCTTCCGGATCACCGACGCCACCGGCGGGCAGGGCACGGACGCCCCGCCCGCCGGCCCCGGCACCGTCCTGGCCCTCGACGACCTGCTGTCGGCACCGGACGACGGCGTCCGGCCGCGGGTCACCGCACGCCCCGGGGACGTCGCCCGGCTCATCCACACCAGCGGCAGCACCGGCCTGCCCAAGGCGTGCGCGCAGACCTACGCGGCGATGACCGCCGCGTGGGCGCTGCGCCCGGACGCCTGGCCGCCCGCGATCCGCGAACTCGCCTCCCGGCTCGAGAGGTTCCTGGTCTTCGGCACCCTGGCCAGTCAGGTGATGATGGAGTACGGGCTGCTCACGCTCGCCGCCGGCGGCACCCTCGTGACCGCCGACCCGCCCGCCTTCCCCGACGCCCTCGTACGGCACCGGGCGACCGCCAGCGTCATCACCGTGGCCCGGCTGACGAAACTGGTGGCGAGTCAGCGCGAGTCGCCCGTGGACCTCGGTTCCCTGCGCGCGCTCATGGCGTCGGGTTCCCCGCTGGAACCCGACCGGCTGCGCGAGGCCACCGAGGTCCTCGGGCCGGTCGTCTTCCACGGCTACGGCCAGACCGAGACCGGCATGATCTCCATGGCGGTCCCCGGTGACGAACCGGGCTCGCTCGGCGTCCCGCCCGTCGACCTGGAGGTCCGCGACCCCGCGGGCCGCCCCGTACCGCCCGGCACCGACGGCGAACTCTATGCCCGCACCCCCGCGCAGAGCAGCGGCTACTGGGGCGATCCCGCCCTGAGCGCCGAGGTGTTCACCGGCGGCTGGGTCCGTACCCGCGACCTCGGCCGCCTCGACGGGCACGGCCGGCTCTGGCTCACCGGACGCGCCCGCGACGTGATCATCGTCAACGCCAACGTGTACTACGCCGGACCCGTCGAGCGGCTCCTGGCCACCCACCCCGCGGTCGCCGAGGCGTACGTCACCGCCGTCCCCGACGACACCACCGGGGAGGCCGTGCACGCCTTCGTCGTCCCCGCCGAGGGGCAGAGCCCCGGCCTCGGCGAGCTGCGCGCCCTGGTGACGGAGCGGCTGGGCGAGGCGAGCGCGCCGACCCGGCTCACCCTCATCGGGGAGGTGCCGCTCACCCCGGCCGGCAAGCCGGACAAACGCCGGCTGGCCGCGGGGATCTAGGTTCCGTCGTACGACGGACGGCCCCACCGCCACGCGTCACGCGCGGCGGTGGGGCCGTCCCCGTTCCTGCTGTCGCTCAGTGGCTCTCGGCCACGACCGCCGGCCGCGGCCGGTCGTCCCGCTCCCCGGGCTCCTCCCGGCCGCGCTGGCGCCGGTCGATCAGCGTGAGCAGCGGAGTCGCCATGACCGTCGTCACGATCGCGACGACGACCAGCGCGCTGAACATCGCCTGCGTCACGATGCCCGCCGCCAGCCCGAGGTTGAGCGCGATCAGCTGCATCAGACCGCGCGCGTTCATCAGCGCGCCCACCCGCAGCGCCACCACGTTGCGCTCCCCGGCGAGGCGCGCGGCGAGCCAGCAGGCGCCGAACTTCCCGGCGATCGCCACCAGCAGGCACCCGGCGGTGAACAGCAGCACCGGTCCGGAGCCCAGCAGCGTGAAGTCCGTGTTCAGCCCCGAGTAGGTGAAGAACAGCGGCAGGAAGATCCGCCCCACCGGTTCCAGCGTCCGCACCGAGTGGTCGAGCTGCTCGGAGCGCGGGAACACCAGGCCGAGGGTGAACGCGCCGAACACCGCGTACAGCCCGATCTCGTCCGTGTACCAGGCCACCAGGAACAACGCGCCGACCAGCACCAGCAGCAGGTTCTCCGGTGGCACCCGCTCGGCGAGCAGCACCGTGCGCTGCCGCAGCCGCACCACCACCGCCAGCACCACGATCAGCCCGAACCCGCCCGCGACGGCCAGCGACACCAGACCGGCGCTGCCGCCGGCGATACTGAACACCCCCGCCAGCAGGACCCAGGCGACCGCGTCGTCGACGGCCCCGGCGCCGAGCGACAGCGCCCCGTGCCGGGTGCCCGACAGCTTCCGTTCGGCGATGATCCGCGCCAGCATCGGGAACGCCGTCACCGCCAGCGCCACCCCGACGAACAGCGCCGACACCGTCAGCGACACGCCCGGAGCCATCGCGCCGGTCCGCTCGCCCACCGCGACGATCAGCAGCACGCCGAGGACCACCGGCACCAGCACACCGGCCGCGGAGACCAGCGCCGCGGGCCGGGCCACGCCCCGCAGCCGGTCCACCCGGAAGTCCCAGCCGACGTGGAACATGAACGCGACGAGGCCGATCTGGCCCACCACGTAGAGGATCGGCCGCAGTTCCTGCGGGAAGAGACCGTCCTCGACGGCGGGCAGCAGCGCGCCGAGCACCGAGGGGCCGAGCACGACGCCCGCCAGCATCTCGCCGACGACCGGCGGCTGGCCGACGAGTTGCAGCAGCCGGCTCACCACCCGGCAGACGAGCAGGATGACCACGACGGCGAGGAAGAACGCGGGTGCGAGATCGGTGGCGCTCATCTGCCTTTTCCTTCCGGGTGGGCGACCGGGCAGCGCCCGGCCGGATGCTCCTCGAAGTAACGGCCCGCCAGCCGCAGCCGGCGGGCGTGCAGCACCATCACGGTGCCGAGCACCAGTTGCCGTACGCCCCGCGTGACGTCCTCCACGCCGTCCCGGACCCGCACGAAGCGTCGCAGCAGCGCCAGCCGGGGGCCGGGGGAGAGGCCGTGCGGGACGAGCAGACAGGGCGCGCGGTGCGGGTTGGACCGGGTGTGCGAGGCCGTGGAGTCGAGCCGGTGGCGGGCCAGCACCTCACGGACCGCGGCGCGCAGGACGAGCGGGGAGAGCCGCCACGCGGGACAGGGACGGTTGGCGGCCGCGCCGTACGGGATGTGATGGGCGTCCTTGGCGGACAGGGTGCTCCAGCGGTCCGGATCGAACACCTCCGGCCGGTCGTACCCGGTGGCGTGGTAGTCGGGGTAGCTGAAGCACACCACGGACCCGGCGGGCAGCGTGGTCTCCTCGTCCAGCGCTATCTCGCCCGTGGTGATCCGGTGCGCGATCCCGAACAGCGGGTACAGCCGCATCGTCTCGTCCAGGACGTGGTTCAGGTACCGGTCGTCGTCCGGAGCGGTCCGCAGCCGCTCCTGCGTCTCCGGGTGGCGGGCCAGCGCCAGCAGCACGTGCGCGGTCGCCTCGGACAGCTGCACCACGGCCGTGTTGAACATCGTGCCCTGGAGGTAGTGCACCTGCTCGGGCAGGGACAGCGAGGCCGGCAGCGCGTGCTTCACGTCACCGGCCGCCACCCGCTCGCGCAGGTACGCCGTCAGCCGTGCCCGGCGCCGCGGATGGCGCAGCCCGGTGCACTTCAGCGCGTTGATCACGTCGTCGGCGTGGGCGGTGATCAGGTCCCGGGCGTGCCGGGGGCACGGCTCCTGGAACACCAGTTCGTAGGCGAACTCGGCCCACGCGGGCATCACCAGGTCCCGCAGCCGCACGAGGCTGATCCGGTCCTCCGGCAGGGTGTCGAGGACGCGGGCGACGGCGCGGCCCGCCGCCGCCGTGAGGTCGGCCGAACTCCCCGCCAGCATCCGCCGCGTCGCCTCGGCCACGTCCTCGTAGCGCTCCCCGGGCTCCAGGTGCTCCTGGTGGACCTCGGGGCCCGGCGCCAGCCAGTACCAGAACAGGTCGGACAGGCCCGCGCCCGCGCTCCGGCCGTTCGCGGCCGGGTGGGCGTAGACCCGCTCGAACACCTCGGGACCGTGCGCGGCGCCGGGCAGGGTCACCGTACGGTCGCCGTTGACCTTCTCGAAGATGCGCACCCGCAGCGCCACCACACTCCGCGGCAGCCACCACGTGGCACCCTTCGCCCCGCCGCTCACCACACGCCGTCCTTCCGCACGACCATGTCCTTCGTCAGATCCGTGTTCCGCCGCCCGCCGCACAGCGCGAGCGTGTGGTCGTACTCGTCCCGCAGCGTCGCCAGGACCCGCCGGACCCCGGCCTCGCCCTCCGCGGCCAGCCCCCACGCCACCGGCCGTCCCACCCCGGCGGCGCGCGCGCCGAGCGCCAGGGCCACGGCGACGTCGCTGCCCCGGCGCACCCCGCCGTCCACCAGCACCGGCACCCGCCCGGCGACGGCGGTGGCGATCGCGGGCAGACAGTCCACGGCGGCCGGAACGGCGTCGCACTGACGGCCGCCGTGGTTGGAGACGACGATCCCGGCGACGCCCCGCCCGACGGCGAGCGCGGCGTCCGCCGGGTGCAGGACTCCCTTGACCAGCACGGGCAGGGGAGTCGACCGTACGAGCGCCTCCAGGTCGTCCCAGGACGTCGCCGGGGACATCGGGATGTCGGTGAGGGCGCCGGGCGGGGCCCCGGGCAGGTCCCGCATGTTCTCCGCGGCGTACCCCGGGGGCAGTTCGGTGAAGCCGTTGCGCAGGTCGCGGGTGTGCCGGCCGAACACAGGGGAGTCGACGGTCACCACCAGCGCCGTGCAGCCCGCCGCCTCGGCCCGCCGCACCAGCGCCCCGGTCACCTCCCGGCGGGGGTGCGGATAGAGCTGGAACCACACCGCCGGGCCGTCGGCCCGCTCGCGCGCCGCCGCGACCACGTCGGCGACCGCCGTGGTCGCGGCGGTC
>NZ_JAVRHI010000074.1:0-5194 GCF_034105845.1 Streptomyces sp. CRN 30
GAGACGAAGCTCTTCGACGTGCTCCCGGACGAGACGTGGGTCTACCCGGGCCACGGCGGCGACACGACGCTGGGTGCGGAGCGCCCGCAGCTGCCGGAGTGGCGCGCGCGGGGCTGGTGAACGCCTGCGCGTACCGGACCGGTCGAGGAGTCCAGCCGGCGCACGCGCGCGGCGTGCGCGCCATCGCGGGGCTCAGGCGTCGGCCCGGCCCGCTCCGGCCAGGGCGGCGACGCGCTCCACGGCGAACACGTACCCCTGCACCCCGCACCCGGCGATGACCCCGTCGGCGCGGAGCGAGACGTACGAGTGGTGGCGGAACTCCTCGCGCCGGTGGATGTTGGAGATGTGCACCTCCAGCACGGGCAGGCCGTCGCAGGCGTTGAGCGCGTCCAGGATCGCCACCGACGTGTGCGAGTAGGCACCGGGATTGATGACGATGCCGGCGTGGTGCAGCCGCGCCTCGTGGATCCAGTCGACCAGTGCGCCCTCGTGGTTGGACTGCCGCAGGTCGACCGTGCCGCCGTACGCGGCCGCCGCCTCCGCGCACATCGCCTCGACGTCGGCGAGCGTGTCGGAGCCGTAGATCTCGGGCTGCCGCTGTCCCAGGAGGTTCAGGTTGGGCCCGTTGAGAATCATGATCGGGGCGTCGGCGAGGGAGCGGGCCACGGTTCCTCCGGTGCGGTCGGCTGGTCGGCGCGTGCGGGCCACTACGCGCGGAACCGGTCTATCACGGTGCGCCGACACCGCTCCCGCGCGCCCCCGTAACCGACGGTCACGCAGGGTAGCTTTCGCCCCATGCATCCTGCACACTCCGTGACGAGACCGTCCATGCTGCGGCTCGCGGGCGCCTCGCTCGCCGGGACGGCCATCGAGTTCTACGACTTCTTCGTGTACGGCACCGCCGCCGCGCTGGTCCTCGGCCCGCTGTTCTTCCCGACGTTCTCGCCGGCGGCGGGCACGCTCGCGGCCTTCGCGACCTTCGGCGCCGGGTTCGTGGCCCGGCCGCTGGGCTCGGTGCTCTTCGGGCACGTCGGGGACCGGCACGGGCGGCGGCCGGTCCTGGTCGTGTCCCTGCTGCTGACCGGCGGGGCGACCGTCGCCGTCGGCTGTGTACCGACGTACGACGCGATCGGGCTCACCGCTCCCGCGCTCCTCCTCGTCCTGCGGTTCCTGCAGGGGCTGGGGCTCGGCGGGGAGTGGGGCGGCGCCGTGCTGCTGACGGCGGAGCACGCGCCGGCCGAGCGGCGCGGACTGTGGTCGAGCTTCCCGCAGATCGGCCCCGCGGTGGGATTCCTGCTGGCCAACGGCGTGATGCTGGTCCTCTCGGCGACGCTGTCGGACGCGCAGTTCGCGTCCTGGGGCTGGCGGGTGCCCTTCTGGGCGGCGGGCGTGCTCGCCGTGGCCGGTCTGTGGCTGCGCTCCTCGCTCACCGAGAGTCCGCAGTTCCTCCAGATCGACGAGCCCGCGCGCGTGCCGCTCGCCGAGGTGGTGCGCGGCCACTGGCGGCTGGTGCTGCTGACGGCCGGGGCGCTCTCCGCCGGGTACGCCGTGTTCTACACGGTGACCACGTGGTCCCTCGCCCACGCCACCGAACACCTCGGGGTGAGCCGCACCGTCATGCTGGTGTGCATCATGGCCGCCGTGGTGGTGAAGGGGTCGCTGACGCCCGTGATGGCGCTCCTGGGTGACCGCTACGGCCGGCGGCCGCTGTGCCTGGCCGGCAGCGCGGTGCTGGCCCTGTGGATGTTCCCGCTGATGGGTCTGCTGGCGACCGGTGAGCCGCTGCTGATGTTCCTCGGCTTCCTGGTGGCGATGCTCGCGTTCATCACCGTGTTCGCCGTGATCGCCGCGTACCTGCCGGAGCTGTACGAGCCCCGGGTGCGCTGCACGGGCGCCGCCGTGGGCTACAACCTGGGCGGGGTGCTCGGCGGGGCGCTGACGCCGATCGTGGCGACGGCCCTGGCCCAGGGCGAACGGGTGCCCTGGGCCGTGGCCGCGTACATGACGGGCGTGGCGCTGCTGAGCCTGGGGTGCTTCGCGCTGCTGCCGGAGACCCGGCCGGCCCGGACGGTGGCGGCGGAGGCCACGACGGGGTAGGACGGTGGCGGCGGGCCGGGCACGGCGCGGGCGGCGTAGGGCCGCGAGCGCGCTACGGATTGGCCGCGAGCTCCAGGAACGCCAGGAACAGCACCAGGTGCACACCGCCCTGGAGCGGTGTGGCCCGCCCCGGCGCCACCGTGAGGGCGCTCACCACGACCGTCAACGCGAGCAGCACCATGTGGGTGGCATCGAGGCCGAGGACGAGCGGTCCGGGCAGCCAGACGGAGGCGAGGGCCACCGCGGGAATGGTCAGGCCGATGCTGGCCATCGCGGAACCCAGGCCGAGATTCAGACTGGTCTGCACCCGGTCCTTGCGGGCCGCGCGCACCGCCGCGATGGTCTCGGGGAGCAGGACGAGCAGGGCGATGACCACACCGACGACGGCGTGCGGCAGCCCGGCCGCCGAGACGCCCGACTCGATGGTCGGCGAGACGCCCTTGGCGAGGCCGACCACCCCCACGAGGGCGAGCCCGAGCAGGCCGAGGCTCACCATGGCGGTGCGGGTGGTCGGCGCTTCGGCGTGGTCGTCCTCGGTGCACGCCTTGCCCTCCGGGGTGACCGGCAGGAAGTAGTCGCGGTGGCGCACGGTCTGCGTGGTCACGAAGAGCCCGTACAGGAGCAGCGAGGCCAGCGCGGCGAAGATGAGCTGGAACGTGGTGAACTCGGGGCCCGGCGCGCTGGTGGTGAAGGTGGGGACGACCAGGCAGAGCGTGGCGAGTGTGGCGACCGTGGCGAGGGCGGCGCCGGTGCCCTCGGAGTTGAACACCGCGACTCTGTGGCGCAGGGAGGCGACGAGCAGGCTGAGGCCCACGATGCCGTTGCAGGTGATCATCACCGCCGCGAAGACCGTGTCGCGGGCGAGGGTCGCGCTCTTGTCCCCGCCGTCGAGCATCAGCGTGACGATCAGGGCCACCTCGATGATCGTGACGGCGACGGCGAGAACGAGGGAACCGTAGGGTTCCCCCACGCGGTGCGCGACGACCTCGGCGTGGTGCACGGCGGCCAGGACGGCCGCCGCGAGCACCAGCGTGACCAGGCCCACCACCAGCCCCGGCAGATCACGGCCCCAGGTGAAGACCAGCAGGATGACTGCGGCCACCGGCGCGACCGTCGTCCATTGCAGCGAGAGTGAACCAAGGCGAGCGACCATGTGATGATCTTCGCACGGATGGCCGGATCTTCGCATTCCCGCCCCCTGGGGGCACTTCCTCCCATATGGGCACGAACGAGCACCGGAAGCGGTGGCCGGCTGGTGCCGCTACCGCTCCCGGTGCCGGGATCGTTCCAGGAGGAGGAAGGCGTCAGGCCTCGACGCTGTCCTTGTCCTGCGAGGAGGTGCCGGTCCCCTTCTGCGCCGCCTCCGCCTCCGCCTGCTTCTTCGAGGCGATCAGGCTGGTGATCGTGGTGACGATCAGGACACCGCAGATCACGCCGAGCGAGACCGGGATGGAGATCTCCGGGACGTGGACGCCGGACTCGTGCAGCGCGTGCAGCACCAGCTTGATGCCGATGAAGCCGAGGATGACGGACAGGCCGTACGAGAGGTGGACCAGCTTCTTCAGCAGGCCGCCGATGAGGAAGTACAGCTGGCGCAGACCCATGAGGGCGAACGCGTTGGCCGTGAAGACGATGTACGGGTCCTGGGTCAGGCCGAAGATCGCCGGAATCGAGTCGAGCGCGAAGAGGATGTCGGTGCTGCCGATCGCGAGCATCACGATCAGCATCGGCGTCATGACGCGCTTGCCGTTCTGCTCGATGAACAGCTTGGTGCCGTGGTACCGGTCAGCCACACCGAAGCGGCGCTCGGCGGCCTTGAGGAGCTTGTTCTCCTCCCACTCCTCTTCCTCCTCGTCGGCGCGCGCCTCCTTGATGAGCTTCCAGGCGGTGTAGATGAGGAAGGCACCGAAGATGTAGAAGACCCACGAGAAGTTGGCGATGATCGCGGCGCCCGCGGCGATGAAGATCGCGCGGAGCACGAGGGCTATCAGGACGCCGATGAGCAGGACGCGCTGCTGGTACTGCGAGGGCACCGCGAACTTGGTCATGATCAGGACGAAGACGAAGAGGTTGTCGACACTCAGCGACTTCTCGGTGATGTAACCGGCGAAGAACTCCCCGGACGCCTGGCCGTCACCGAAGACGGCGAGACCGAGCCCGAAGAGCGCGGCGAGGATGATCCAGACGATCGTCCAGATGCCGGCTTCCTTGATGGATACGTCGTGGGGCTTGCGGCCGATGAAGAAATCGGCTCCGATCAGGGCGATGAGGCCCACGATCGTCAGAACCCAAAGGGTCGTGGAAACTTCCACTGCTGCGCCTCCGGCAGTACTAAACGGCAATGTCAGCGTCGTCGCTACCGGAGGTCTCTTCCACCCGGGGCACCGGTGGCGCGGATGCGCTGGTACCGCCGGGCCGACGCCCCGGGATCCACCTCGATCGCTCGAGCCTGGTCCGTACTGACGGGCACGCCGCAGGGCAGGGAGTACTCCCCTCCGTTAAAGAGACAGTACCCGAAACACCAAGGAAAGGTAAAGGGCATAGTAAAGGGGCGGCCAAGTGTGCTGATCAGTGATCAGCGCGGGCCGGGGCGCGGCCCGTCCCGCGTGCCCCGTACGGCTCCGCGGTCGTCAGGACCGGCGGGCCGCGGCGACCCGGCCGAGGACCTGCCGCAGGACCTGGCTGCCGGGCGGCACCGACGCGGGTTCGTACGTCCAGGCGTGGCCCACCCACGGGTCGGCGAGGTGGTCGTCCGGCCCGGGTGTGAGGCGCAGCAGCGCGCGCCACAGCGGGTCGAGCAGCGGCCCGTACCCGGAGGCGTCCCGGCGGTCGGCGACCATCAGCAGGTGCACCCCCACGGCCGGGCCCTCGTCGGCGAGGTAGCGCAGCCGGGTCACGGCCCGGTCGTCGAAGGCGTGCGGGAAGTCGTGGACGATGAGCAGCTGCTCCGAGGTGTCGAAGCCGGGCGGCAGGGCGTCGGGCGCACCGCCGCGCAGCGCCATCTGCACCAGGTCGACGCGCTGGGTGAGCCGGCCCAGTACGTCGGCCACGCCCGCGGCGCCGGCGGCGGGCGCGGCGGCGAGCAGCCCGTCGGCGG